>CAYFLM010000040.1:11320-12885 GCA_964343925.1 uncultured Methylococcus sp. | reverse complement strand
AGACAGCGCCAATGCGGTGTAGCTATAGTGAGCCGATTTGCAATTTCGACCTCTTCCCAAGGTGAAATTGAAATGTCGCGTTACGTCGGCGGCGAGCTCGGAAGATTTAAGACCGAGTGGCTTCGCGGTGGTCAGCTTTTCAGTTGGAGCACTCTTAATCAGATTCTTTTTGGGCATGACTGGACTAAAAACGTACTAGTGTGGATCGCGATACAGGATATAGGCAAAGCCTCACCTGCAAAGCAGCGAATTATCGCACTAATTGGAAGGTTATTTAGCCCTCAGAAGGAAACGGCTTGTTCCATCTTTCACAAAATAGCTCAAACATCGAGGTTTAACTCGGCGATCTTTCGAGTCAATGTATTTCGACCATACCCTAACAATTTTGCAGCTTCCTGCCGTCGTCCACGCGTGGCATTGAGTGCCGTCCTGATGAGGATACCCTCCGCTGAATCAATCGCCTCTTTGGCGATATTTCTCTGACCAAGCCGAATCCTCTCGTCAATCCAGTCCTTAAGTGCACTTTGCCAATCCTCTGCAGGCTCTGAGGCCTGCAAGTCCTTAACAGTCGATAACAACTCTGGAGGAAGATCATCCAAATGCACGTCTTTCCCAGACGCCATAACAGTGATCCAGCGACAGGTATTTTCCAACTGCCTTACATTGCCGGGCCATTCGAGTCCGCAGAGATAAGCCTCGACATCAGGACGAAGCAGTTTTGTCTCTGCCTTAATCTCACGACTGGCCTCACTTAAGAAATGCCTAAGCAGAAGCGGTATGTCCTGGCGTCGTTCGCGCAAAGCGGGTAGGTGAATCCGGATTACGTTTAACCGATGATAGAGATCCTCCCTGAACCGACCTTCAGCGACCAGAGCGTCAAGATTTTGATGCGTGGCCGCAATAATTCGGACGTCGACCTTAGTCGGTGAATGGGCACCCACAGGAAAGAATTCCCCATCCGCTAAAACGCGCAGCAACCTTGTCTGAAGCTCTGCGGGCATATCTCCAATCTCATCCAGAAATAGAGTACCGCCATCGGCCTGCTCAAAGCGTCCAGCGCGTCTGGCTTGAGCTCCCGTAAAGGCTCCGCGCTCATGACCAAAGAGTTCTGATTCCAACAAATCTCTGGGGATAGCCGCCATGTTAAGCGCAATGAACGGCTGGTTTGCTCTGGGACTGTGCCGATGTAAGGCACGGGCAACCAATTCCTTACCCGTGCCAGACTCGCCGTTAATCAGTACGGTAATGTGCGATCTTGCCAATCGGGCGATGGCCCTAAAAACTTCCTGCATGGCCGGTGCAGCGCCAATAATCTCTGGCGTTGCCTCAACAATAATCGATCCATCCATGTCAGATCGAAGACTTCTCGCCTGAACGCACGCTCTTTGAACTCGATCAACAGCCTCATCGACATCAAAAGGCTTTGGCAGATACTCAAAAGCGCCTCCATGGAAGGCTGAAACAGCACTTTCCAAATCGGAATGAGCGGTCATGACGATCACGGGAAGTTTGGGATATTTCGCCTGTAAACGCTCAAGCAAAGCCAGTCCGTCCATACCAGGCAT
>CAYFLM010000040.1:0-11220 GCA_964343925.1 uncultured Methylococcus sp. | reverse complement strand
TGGGATATTTCGCCTGTAAACGCTCAAGCAAAGCCAGTCCGTCCATACCAGGCATGCGAATATCGGTAACGATAGCCTCGGGCTGCTCAATCACCAATTCATCCAGCAAAGTACTCGCACTGGAAAAGCTTCGTGTCTCAATCCCTGCCTTCTGCAAAGCTTTCTCTAGAACCCACCGAATCGAACGATCGTCATCGACAATCCAAACCTGATCAGCCTTTGTCATAACCCATCTCCAACGGCAGGAAAATAGAAAAAATCGTACACCCCGGATCGCTCGCACATTCAATCAGCCCGCCATGTTGATTAATCAAGGATTGAGCGATCGAAAGTCCGAGTCCCGTCCCTTCGGCCCGACCTGTGACCATGGGATAGAAGATCTGCCCCATAATCTCAGGCTGGATTCCTGGGCCGTCGTCCTGAATTTCAATTTTCACCGCCATACGATTGCGTTTACTTCCAATCGTCACCTGGCGATGAATACGAGTCCGAATCAGAATCTCGCCGACCTCGCCAATCGCTTGGGCGGCGTTTCTCACTATGTTCAGAATAGCCTGTATTAGTAGATCCCCATCCCCCTCGACCATGGGAATACTGGGATCGTAGTCTCGATTGATGACGACCCCGTTTGGCGCTTCTACCTGCACCAGTTGCCGTACCCTCTCCAAGACCTTATGGATGTTAATAGGACTCTTTGACAATGGCTTGTTGGGTCCCAACATCCGATCGACTAGGGACTGGAGTCGATCCGACTCCTCCATGATGATCTGGGTGTATTCCTTCAAATCCGCATCAGTCAGCTCTCTTTGCAGCAACTGAGCGGACCCTCGAATTCCACCCAGTGGATTCTTAATCTCATGTGCAAGACCGCGCAGCAACATTCGCGCTGCATTTTGCTGTGCCAGTAATTGCTCTTCCATAGAGATACGAAGATGCCGATCGACTTGTTCGATCTGCACTAAAACAGCCTCGGGTCTCTCATTCTCGAAAATAGGGACAATGGTGAGATTGACTGTCGTAGGATGGGCCGAAACACCCAATACCAAATTTCTTTTAGTGAAGGATTCAGCCTTCTCCAGTGCTTTCCTAAGTTCCTGCTCTATCGTTCGATCGCAAAGCGCAAAAATCTCCTTGGCTCTCAGTGACAGGACCTGTCGAGCACTGACAGCAAACAGCATTTCGCCTGCTAAATTGATATACACCAATCTACAGTCCGCATCAAAGAGCAGAACGGCATCCGTCAGGTGGTCAAGGATCCTTGGACACAGGTTGGCTTGATCTCGAAAATTCATGAATGAACGCCCTGCAATATAAGGGCCAACCTATACCATTAAATAGGCATAAGAGTGGCGGGAGGGAGGTGAGAGATTAAACAGGAGCGCACCGTCATGGTGCATCTAGTTCTGCGGACTATGCACCATTATGGGTCACCCCTTTCAACAGCCCCTTCCTGAACGAGTGTTTCGAACAGCTCGAGACCAAACGGCCGCATGAATGCGAGATCTAATGAAGCCTCATTAGCGATAACTGACAAGAGTTCCTCAATCCTAGCGCCAGGATGCATTTTCAAAAATTCAAACAACCGGTAGGTGGCCCAATTTAGCTCTTTAAATATGACGTTTTCATGGTTATCCCGATACGCCAGAAAAAAAGTCGGGGACTCAGAAAGATTAAACTTCGTGCCTGCATCAATCTGATGGACGGGATAACGATAAGCGAGAGGCAATGACACCTCCGATAACCGGACTCGAGAATGTGGAGTGAGCTCGGGCCCCGAACCATCACCCCCGCTCAGCACGCCCTCATGCACAAATAGATGCAACTCCACCCACTCGTAGTGCGCAAGCTCTGCCATGAAACAGGGATCCCCGGACTGTTGCTCCCTTTCCTCGCTTAAATAGTGAACGAACTCATTACCAATTTCGATAAAAAAAGGCGATTCCGACCGATGGTGTGAAAAAAAATCGTTAACCAGATCTATCCACGAGGAGGCCATTATTTTTTTAAGGGTTGGGAATCCGCTAGCCAGAAAACTTTCAATATTATTGAAAAAAAGCTCTCGGTAAACCTTCATTTGGTGAACCTGAACACCCGGCGGAGGCAATGCTTTACCGGGGTTCCTTATCGCCTCGACAAATAGCGCCTGCTGCTCCTTGAGTTTCAACAACTGCCCACCCTAAACGTTAAAAATGCGAGACCCAGCTCTCTTTCCAAACTGGATCTGTTTAACCTGATCCAGCTCGAGCAGAAGCGCCTCCAATGGCGGCAAATTAAAGTCCCGCTCAAGAACCGTTGGAAGAACTCCCGCACCATCGTAGACACGGCCGAGTAGGTCCCAAACCGAATCCTCGACAGGTGCACCATGGGTATCGATCAATAAGGTTTCCGATTCGTGATAATGACCCGCAACATGGATCGAACCCACACGATCAAAGGGAACTTGTTCCAGGAAATGCTTAGGGTCATAACCATGGTTCACGCTATTTACAAAGACATTGTTTACATCCAGAAGTAGCTCACAGTCGGCCTCGACAAGCACCGCATTTATAAAATCAATCTCTGACATCTCCTGCCCTGGTGCCGCGTAATAGGAAATGTTTTCGATTGCGATTTGTCGCTCCAGCACTTCTTGTGTTTTTTGAATTCTCCCGGACACGTATTGCACGGCTTCGGAGGTAAAAGGCATTGGCATCAGATCATACAGATGCCCGTTTCCAGAACTGTAGCTTAGGTGTTCGCTGTAAAACTGGATGCCATGCTCGTCCATGAACCGTTTAAGTTCCTGGAGAAAACGATAATCGAGAGGATCCCCACCACCCAGAGAGAGACAGAGACCATGGCAGCAAAAGGGGTAGCTTTCAGTGAGGCCGCGAAAAAGCCTACCAAGACGCCCACCAACCCGCATCCAGTTTTCGGGGGCTATTTCAAAGAAATCTATAGTGCTGGGCCTCGTATTGAACAAGGCTTCGAGGTGAGATCTTCTCAACCCGAGTCCAGCCCCCTGAAGCCCTGCCATAAGAGCCGCAGGGGTTTTCCGCAAGTGATTAAGGCTTTGCAGGTGATGTACCGGGTGAAGTTGGCGCAGCATTGCCCGCAGGGGCATCCATCTTCATGCCCGCACACTTCCCTTCCATCGCCTTGTTCTGTTGGCTATCGGTCGATTTCTGGCTATCCGCTGCCGTACCCTGGCCAGAACCCATCGGCTTCAGCATACTACCGCCGCATTTACCCTCACCACAGGCCATTTCCTTATTAGTTTTTTCAGCCTCTGCCAACTGAACAGAACTCGTGACGTTCTTTAACTCGAAGGGGTTATCACCCGCGCTTACCGTTGATGCAAAAGTCGAGACAATTGCCGCCCCTAAAACCGAAGAAACCGTCTTCTTGCTCATATGTCTATCCTCTGGTTAATTTGAAAGAATATTAAGACCTGTGCCTAGATTTTTAAATAGCCGTAGCATTCTCGCACATGAGGTCTAGCGCCTTGGAGCCTCTGATCTCATAACAGTTCAATCACAGGCAATCTGGCCAGCAACGTCAGCATCAGCTATGCTTCCGCTGCGAAGCCGAGAAGTGCATATTTTAATCGGCACAATTACCCCCCTGAGTTGCGGAGCTTGCTTTTATGTATTGCGTTAACTGTGGATCACAGGTCAAGGATATGGCAGTAGTTTGCAGCGGTTGCGGGCACTCTATTGGGGATGCACCGTCAAGGCGCTCGTCAGAACCAAAACGCTGGAGCTGGTTCACGATGTTTGTCACGATTGGGGTATTCGTCGTTTTGCTTTTGATTGCCATCATCGCGGGCCTCTAGGTAATAGACCCCTAAACAGACGCTATACTTTCAACAAGGTTTGACGATAATACCGAAGCTCTTCAATAGATTCGATAATATCGTCGAGCGCCCGGTGTGAGCATCTCTTTTTCAAGGCTGACTTGGCTTCTGGAGCCCACCGGGTAGCCAACTCCTTCAATGTTGAAACATCCAAATTCCTGTAATGGAAGTAGGCCTCAAGTTTGGGCATACATCGAAAAAGAAAGCGACGATCCTGGCAAATGCTATTACCGCACATGGGAGAGGCTCCTGAAGGAACCCAATCAGCCAGAAATGCGAGCGTTTGAGTCTCTGCCTCTTGTTCATTAATATGGCTCTCACGAACTCGGTCAACGAGCCCTGAGTCCCCATGGTGCTTCCAATTCCACTCGTCCATTTTCGAAAGCACCGCTTCAGACTGATGAATAGCCAATACGGGCCCTTCAGCTAGAATCTGGAGTTCCTTATCTGTCACAACCGTGGCAATTTCTATGATGCTGTCATTGATTGTGTCGAGACCTGTCATTTCCAAGTCAATCCAGATCAGATTTTGAGAACTTTTTGCCATCACCGAGGGACCAATAAAATACGCAAAGCAAAGCGTGTGGATAGGTTAGCTTGTGGTCAATTCTAGCAGACGCTAAGCTTCCGTTCAGAAACTCAACACCATCGCCTCAAAAACTCTTAAGAGCCCACTCATGAACGCCTTCACCATCGTCTTCCTTATCGCACTCGCTCTCTCATCAGCCGTAGAATATTGGCTCACCCGTCGTCAGATTAGGTACGTTCGCGATCATAGAAATGTGGTGCCAGAGGATTTCAAAGACACGGTCAGCTTGGAAAATCACCAAAAAGCAGCTGACTATACGGTCGATAAGGCCAAGGTGGCCAATCTAGATCGGATTGTGAGCATAGTTATCCTGCTGAGCCTTACCCTCGGGGGAGGTATTGAAGCCATACAGAACTTCTGGATGCCTCTCAATCTGGGCCCCATCCTGCTTGGATGTGCGCTCATATTTAGCGTGATGTTGCTGACCCAACTGCTAGAGCTCCCCCTTTCGATTTATCAGACATTTGTCATCGAGGAGCGATACGGTTTCAATAGAAACACCCCTGCGCAGTTCGCAAAGGATTTAATGCTGCAAATCGTTTTAATGTTAGCTCTGGGGGGTGCACTTTTGTCCCTCATTCTCTGGGTGATGGGAAGCCTCGGGCCGTATTGGTGGGTTTTGGCCTGGGCATTGATGATGGGCTTCTCTTTCCTTATGAGTTGGGTCTTTCCGACTTTGATCGCCCCATTATTTAACAAGTTTTCGCCGCTCGAAGAGGGCTCACTTAAGGCGCGCATTGAATCATTACTTGAAAGATGTGGCTTTAAAAGCAAAGGCATCTTTGTGATGGATGGATCGCGTAGGTCAGGTCACGGTAATGCCTATTTCACCGGGATGGGCAGCAGCAAGAGGATTGTCTTTTTTGACACCCTGGTTGAATCTTTAACTCAAGACGAACTTGAAGCCGTCCTGGCCCACGAACTCGGCCACTTCAAGCGCAAACACACCCTAAAAATGCTCGGAACCAGCACCATCATCTCCCTCGTTGGTTTTTTCCTTCTAGGCTGGATCAGCTCACAAAATTGGTTCTATGAAGGGCTTGGGGTCAGCACCCAAAGTAATGCAACCGCGTTGCTTCTCTTCATGATGATCGCCCCGATTTTCTCAAGCTTTCTGCAGCCCATCATGGCTGCAGTACAGAGAAAGTACGAATTCGAGGCTGACGATTTTGCGGCCCTGCATGCTGATGCTCGTTTCTTGATTGCTGCGCTAGTTAAGCTTTACAGGGAAAACGCCAGCACCCTGACACCAGACCCTCTATACGCCGCCTTCCACTACAGCCATCCGCCCGCTGCGATACGGATCGGAAACCTTCACACCAAAATCGCCTAAATGACGGCCACCCTTAACCTGCCCGTACTTCCAGATTGAAAATATGACTCTGGGGGACGGGCAGACTCGGTTTATTGGGCTAGTCATTAGTCACTTGGGTCAGGGGATTGCGGTTGAGTCTCAGGATGGGGCTATTCATATTTGTCAAACCCGAAGACAGCTTGGAGACATTGCCGTCGGCGACCAAGTCACATGGTCACAAGAACCCAATCAGCAAGGCAGAATCGAGCAAGTTCACCCCCGAACCTCAATACTGTCTCGCCCGGCTCACGCGGGTAAAACTCGTATTGTGGCGGCCAATCTCAGCCAAGTGGTCGTTGTCATCGCACCAGAACCGGAGCCCGATTGGCTATTGGTAGACCAATATCTGGCTGTCTGTGAATTTAGCGGTCTTGGAGCTGTTCTAGTACTTAATAAGAGCGACCTGTCTTCGGGTAACGCTTCCATCGAGAAGGAAATCAGCGCCTACGAAAACATAGGCTATGAGTGCCTGAAAATGAGTGCCAGAACTCAACTGGGGATTCAAGAGCTCAAAGACAGACTAAATAACAATAGCTCGATGCTTTCGGGACAATCAGGTGTGGGCAAATCTTCATTGACCAACGCACTCCTACCCGAAAAGCAACTCAGAACCCGAGAAATTTCCAAGAAAGCGGGACTGGGTCGCCACACGACAACCGCCGCAACGCTTTATCACTTATCCAACGGGGGACATTTTATTGACAGCCCTGGGGTCTCCGTTTTTGGGCTCGCGGGAATGAATCTTCAAGACTTGGCATACGGTTATCGGGAGATCAGGCAATTCGGTCCATCTTGCCAGTTTAACGATTGCCGCCATGTCCAGGATAAGGGGTGTGCAGTCAGACAAGCCCTAGAGACAGGGCAGATTGCAGAGAGCCGCTACAATCGATACCTTAAACTGAGCAGTAAAATGCACCTGAGGGACTAGTCGCCTGAAAAGGCCGATCGGCCCAAGTTGCTGGGGCAACCCAATCAGCAATCCCCGTTTTAACCTTGCTGCAACAAACTTCTAAGGTCGATTGTGGCGGCATTGGCTCGAGCAATATAGTTGGCCAGCGTCAAAGAATAGTTAGCAAAAAGACCAAACCCACTGCCGTTCAGAATGACGGGACTCAAGGTAGAACGCTGACTATTTTCAAGCTCACGCAGAATCTGCTGCAAAGAAACGATTGCCGTTTTATTGCCCAAAATATCTCTAAAATCAAATTCAATAGCCTTCAGGACATGCATGGCCGCCCATGTGTAGCCGCGCGCTTCGTAGAAACGGTCGTCAAGTTTAAGCCAGGGTGTCCGTCCAAGGTCGGAGTGGCGATCTTGTCCGATTGCAACATCGACCTCGTTAACCCGGTCCGATGGATCCGCAGTACTTGCACTGAGACGGTTAGAGTAGTCTCCCAAACGCTTTTCGAGCACCTCTAGGTATTGGCGTAAGTTATCTGCGCGCGCATAAAAGTTGGCATCACGCTTACGTATGCGCTCCCTATATCCCACCAGAGACTCAACCCCTTTTTCATATTCGGATTCAGATGAAGGCAACTGCCATGATCTCGAATCAAAATAGAGGAAAGGTTCGCCTTTAGCGAGGTCAGGATCTTCTTGTGACTGTGTCTGTGAGCGGGCAATGTTGTTACGCAGGGCTGTCGTTGCATCACGAAGCGCAATCAGGGCACCCATCTCCCAATTTGGAATGTTATCGAGAAAGACGCTGGGCGGAAAAACGTCGTTCATCAAAAAGCCACCTGGCTTATGCAGCAGCGTCTCGGAAACCTTGATCAAGGTCGTGGCATAGGTATACCCCAGCGGCAACTCCTTCGGATTTTCAACCCCTGCTGTCTCAGCGGCTTCCTCAACAACATCAAAAGAACCAGGCTCTCTACTCCAGTACCAAGAGATGGCATACATCACTACACAAGCAATCACGATGCCCATCCCAATCCGAGGGGCAATTGGACTACCGCGCAGTTCCTTAAGGCTAAAGCCTTTCTTCCGTGGCGTTTTTCCCGCTTGGTTCAATTCTTCAGCGTTTTCTGGAACAGACATGCATAAATCCTAAGGCGCTATTTCTCCCAGAAGTATACAACAAGCACACATTGAGGATTTGGGAGAAATTTCCGGCTATTTGTCAGGGGAATGGTTCTTCTTACGCGCCCGAGGATGCGCTTTGTCATAAACATTGGCTAAATGCTGAAAATCAAGGTGCGTGTAGATCTGAGTCGTACTCAGATTTGCGTGCCCCAAAAGCTCTTGAACCGCCCTCAAATCTCCACTGGATTCGAGAAGATGGCTTGCAAAGGAATGTCTCAGCATATGCGGGTGAATTTTTTCACTAATCCCATGTTTCAATTGCCAGCGGTCTAAACGCATTTGAACAGTGCGAGGAGCAATTCGTTGTCCTGTTCGACTTAAAAACAGCGCCCGACTGACTTCTTGGGCAAGCTGATCGCGAACCGGAAGCCAATTGCGAATGGCTTCTATTGCATAGCGCCCCAGCGGAATCTGCCTTGCTTTACTGCCCTTGCCGTGCCGGACCAATAGGGTTCCGCTCACACAATCAACATCCTCAAGATCGAGCGAAGTCAATTCGCTAAGGCGAAGACCTGAGGAGTAAAAAAGCTCCCACATCGCGACATCACGTATCTCAAGTGGGTCAGCAATGGCAGCCTCTAGCAACCCCGTGATCTGATCGACATCCAGAACATGAGGGAGTGGCTTGGGGACCTTGGGCGCCTTTACTAAAAGCGCTGGATTCTGAGCAAGCAATCCTTTCCTGACGAGAAATATGAAAAGCCCTCGAATTGCCGACAGTGTTCTTTGAAGGCTTCGACTAGAAAGACCCTGACGATGCCTTAAGGCCAGAAAACCTCGCACATGGCCAGGAAGCACCTGCCCCCATTCAACCAGCTCGGACGTTTTCAAGAAATCCGAAAAAGTTTTTAGCTCGAACTGATAGGCTTTAAGAGTATGTTGAGAGAGTCGTTGCTGAAATCTTAGGGTTTCAAGATAACGAAAGCTGGCCACATCAAGGGCCGTTGATTGATGGGTCTCTGGAAGTGAAGAGTCCAAGGATGGATACTCAATCCGAAACAGAAAACGAATCGCAAAAGCAATTCATCTCAGTGGGCCCTCAAGCAATGCCGCCATTCGTGCACCGAGAATCTCGCCCATCTGGACAAGAAACGAGAGCCCCATTTCAGCTGAGAATCGTCGTGGATCACGGCTTCCTATAGCAAATATCCCTCTGAATCTGGCGAGTTTGAGTGGGATTAATGCGCATGACTCAAGTCCACTCTGATTTCCACCGAAGACCAAATCCTCAAGCGCCTTGTCTACTTTTCCGCAGACGGGTTTGTTTGCATCGATCAGCGTCGTCAAAGTAGAGAATTGAGGATGCTCTGCCGAGACGATCAGTCCATTAACCGGGCTTTCAAATAAGGGCTCGATGATTCGAACGGCGACAAAATCGGCTTGGAAATATTGGTGGAGCCCCCAATCAAGCCCAGCAAGGACATCTTCTATGCTTTTCGCATCGATCAATGTCAGCGCGAGCTGATGAACTCGCTGATAAACAGCGTCATTTTCTCGCGCAATCTGGACCAAATCTTCCAATTGATTATTCAATCTCTCTGCTTTGGACCTTAACATTTCAATCTGCCGCGTCACCAAAGAAACTGCGCCATTACAGTCATGAGGTAACCGCAACTCTTCGACAAGAGCTGGATGATTCTCAAAGAAATCGGGATTTCGTCTTAAATAGGACTCCACCTCAACAGGCGACAACTCTGCTTCAAGTAATGGTTGATGATTTCCTTCAATCACAACGAGATCACTCCTTCAAAAACGGTAACGGCAGGACCCTCCATCACCACAGAATGTCCTTGACCCGCCCAACTGATTTTCAAGGATCCACCCGGAAGTGAAATGACCACTGGGCTTTGAAGCCACCCCTGCTCAATACCTACCACGACAGCAGCGCAGGCCCCACTCCCGCAGGCCAAAGTTTCCCCGGATCCACGTTCAAAGACCCTGAGTTTAGCCGTATGGGCTGACAGAATCTCAAGAAACCCTATATTAGCCCTTTCGGGAAAGAACGCATTTTTTTCGAGGTATGGTCCCAAACGCTCAACAGGCGCTTCCAGAACACTGTCGACTCTAATCACCGCGTGCGGATTGCCCATAGACACAGCACCAAACTTGACCGGCCCCAAGGGGGTATCCAGTTGATAGCCGTTTTGTTTTTGATTCGTGCTAATCGGAATCGCATTCGGCTCAAAGTTCGGCTCGCCCATCATAACGATCACGTCATTATCGTTGGCCAAAGTGAGGATCATTGTCCCAGCCCTTGTCTCAACTCGGATCTCGCGTTTTTGAGTTAACCCTTTTTCAAATACAAAACGTGCGAAACAGCGCGCTCCATTGCCACACTGAGATACCTCTGAGCCATCGGCATTGAATATCCTGTAGCGAAAATCGACCTCATCATCATCAGGAGTCTCAACCAACAAGACCTGATCGCAACCCACCCCGAAATGACGGTCAGCCAGTTTTCTGATGTCTTGCTCAGTGAGGTTAGCAGGGATTTTCGTGGCATCGATCACGACGAAATCGTTTCCAAGCCCGTGCATTTTTGTAAAGGAGAAGGTCTTCATTGAAAAGCGGGGATCAGTTCGGAAGCATAAAGGTCCTGGACCGACTCACGTCTTCTCACTAAATGAGCCTGTTCACCATCTACCATGACCTCTGCCGCCCGACCTCTTGAATTGTAGTTTGAACTCATGCAGAACCCATAGGCGCCAGAGGATCGAACCGCTAAAAGATCGCCCTGAACTACATCGAGCTTCCGATCCTTACCAAGAAAGTCTCCCGTTTCGCAAACAGGGCCCACGATATCAAAGGTCTTTTTCGTCACACCATCAGTCCTAGTCACGGGAATGATGTCCTGCCAGGACTGATAGAGTGCAGGCCGTATTAAGTCATTCATTGCCGCATCGGCTATGACAAAATTCTTGGCTGCCGTCGATTTAAGATACTCAATCCGTGTCACCAAGATCCCGGCGTTTCCAACAATGGCTCGCCCAGGCTCAAGAAGAATCTCAAAATCTGTTCCAGAAAGTTTGGAAAAAAGAACCTCTGCATAGTCTGCCGGCTCCGGCGGCGTCTCTTCGTTATATCGAATACCCAGCCCCCCTCCAATATCGAGGTGATGAATGTTGATACCAATCTGCTTGAGCTCTTTGACAAGCAGAAGAACTCGATCCAACGCATCCGTGAATGGAGATAAGGTGGTTAACTGAGAGCCGATATGGCAATCCACGCCGATAATCTCGAGGTGCGGCATCTTGTGAGCACGCTGGTACTCCGATAAGGCAGCATCCATCTCGATCCCAAACTTATTTTCCTTGAGACCAGTGGAGATGTAAGGGTGTGTTCCAGCGTCAATGTCTG
>CAYFLM010000039.1:2145-14328 GCA_964343925.1 uncultured Methylococcus sp. | reverse complement strand
TTTACAGCCTGTTTAGGGCATTGAGGTCTGCAAACGCTTGTTGCAGACGGTCGACCATACTGGTTTGCGCGGCTCTGATCCAAACGCGTGGATCGTAAAACTTCTTGTTGGGCTTATCAGCACCTTCCGGATTGCCGATCTGGCCTTGCAGATAACCCTCATTCTTCACATAGAAGTCCTTTATCCCACTCCAGTAGGCCCACTGGGTATCGGTGTCGATGTTCATTTTAATCACACCGTAGCTGATGGATTCACGAATTTCCTCTTCGGAAGAACCTGAACCACCGTGGAATACGAAATCCAGGGTCTTTGCAGGAACACCAAATTTTTCTGAGACGTATTTCTGTGAGTTATCAAGGATTTTAGGCGTCAGCTTCACATTTCCGGGCGAATAAACCCCATGTACGTTCCCGAATGAAGCGGCAATCGTAAAGCTGGTACTGATCTTGGAGAGCTTTTCGTAAGCGTAGGCGACATCTTCTGGCTGCGTGTACAGCGCAGAATGGTCCATGCCACTGTTGTCTACACCATCTTCCTCACCACCCGTGCATCCCAATTCAATCTCAAGGGTCATACCCATCTTGGACATACGCTCAAGATACTTGGCACAAATCTCAATATTTTCCTCGAGGCTTTCTTCCGAGAGGTCGAGCATATGGGAACTAAACAGCGGCTTGCCTGTTTCCTTGAAATGTTTCTCGCCGGCATCGAGAAGGCCATCAATCCATGGCAGCAGCTTCTTGGCCGCGTGGTCGGTATGAACGATTACAGGAACGCCATAATGCTCGGCCATTAGGTGAACGTGACGAGCGCCTGAAATGGCACCCAAGATCTGCGCCTCCTGGCCCTGAAGCTTAACGCCTTTGCCCGCTACGAACTGAGCACCGCCGTTAGAAAACTGAATGATCACGGCAGACTGCGCCTTGGCCGCTGATTCTAGAACCGCGTTGATGGAATCCGTGCTGATCACATTGACCGCAGGGAGTGCAAACTGGTTGGCTTTCGCAAATGCGAACAGTTTTTGTACATCGCCGCCGGTGACTACGCCGGGCTTTACGACATCCAGGAGTTTATTTGACATCGACTCTTTTCCTGTAAAGGTTGCTCAAAAACGGGCATTCTACCAGATCCAACGCACCCAAAAAAAGCAAGCGCCTGCTATGACTTGCGATAGATCTCAGCTCCAGTCTTCACAAATTCGCCGGCCATTTGCTCAAGACCAGCCTCAATCGCCTTGCTGTCTTCAAGTCCCTGGGATTCTGCATATTCCCTCACGTCCTGAGTAATTTTCATGGAGCAGAAGTGGGGGCCGCACATAGAACAGAAATGCGCCAGCTTCGCGCCCTCTTGCGGTAACGTCTCATCATGAAATTCCAAAGCCTTTTCAGGATCCAGTGAGAGGTTGAATTGATCCGCCCATCTAAACTCAAAGCGTGCTTTTGACAGGGCATTGTCTCGGGACTGCGCACCCGGATGGCCCTTGCCCAGATCCGCCGCATGCGCTGCAATCTTGTAGGTCACAATTCCGTCACGAACATCCTGCTTATTGGGAAGCCCCAGATGCTCTTTGGGCGTGACATAGCAGAGCATCGCGGTACCGTACCATCCAATCATCGCCGCTCCGATCGCACTGGTGATGTGGTCATAGCCCGGCGCAATGTCCGTCGTCAGCGGCCCAAGGGTATAGAACGGGGCTTCATGACACCATTTCAGCTGTTCATCCATATTCGCCTTGATCATGTGGAGCGGGACGTGTCCCGGCCCCTCAATCATGACCTGTACATCATGTTTCCAGGCGATTTCCGTCAACTCACCCAGCGTTCTGAGCTCTGCAAACTGCGCTTCATCATTGGCATCTGCTATGGAGCCCGGTCTCAAGCCATCCCCTAGCGAAAATGAGACGTCATAGGCCTTCATGATTTCGCAGATTTCCTCGAAATGGGTATAGAGGAAGCTCTCCTTGTGATGGGCGAGACACCATTTGGCCATGATCGAACCACCTCGTGAAACGATCCCCGTTACCCTTTTAGCCGTTAGCGGGATGTGCGCAAGGCGAATACCCGCATGGATGGTGAAGTAGTCAACACCCTGCTCGGCCTGCTCAATGAGCGTGTCCCTGAAGATTTCCCAAGTCAATGCTTCTGCCCGCCCGTCGACTTTTTCAAGTGCCTGATAGATGGGCACCGTCCCGATTGGAACGGGGGCATTGCGGATGATCCATTCGCGGGTCTCATGAATGTTTTTACCGGTTGAAAGATCCATTACGGTATCCCCGCCCCAACGTATGGACCACAACATCTTTTCAACCTCCTCCTCAATCGAAGAGGTCACTGCCGAATTACCAAGATTGCAGTTAATCTTTACCAGAAAGTTTCGACCAATAATCATTGGCTCGGATTCTGGATGGTTGATATTGTTCGGAATTATTGCTCGACCCCGCGCAATCTCATCCCTGACAAATTCGGGCGTAATGACCTTGGGGATACTCGCCCCAAACGATTCGCCCGGATGCTGCTGACGATAAATCTCTGCAAGGGCATCCATCTTTTGGTTTTCCCGGATTGCCACATACTCCATTTCCGGAGTAATGATGCCCTGCCTTGCATAGTGCATCTGTGTCACATTACGCCCGTCTCGAGCTTTCAGTGGATTTCTGATGTGCTCAAAACGAAGTGATCCTAGCTGAGCGTCGTTCTGACGGGCTCTGCCGTATGAGGAACTGGGTCCATCGAGCTGTACCGTATCGCCTCGCTCACGAATCCAGGCACTTCTGAGTGCTGGTAGCCCTTGTCTTAAGTCTATCGACTGAGAAGGATCCGTATAAGGTCCAGAAGTATCATAAACATAGACAGGAGGGTTTTCCTCATCGCCCTTCGCCGTGGGCGTAGGCGATTGCGTGATACGACGCATGGGGACTCTGAGGTCATCCCGACTGCCCTGAACATAGACCTTCTCAGATGCGGGAAACGGTTTAATCGCAGCCCGTTTAGCCGTCACGGCGTCATGGATCACAGTTTCGGGAATGGCGTTCATATACAAAAACTCCTCAGCGCAATTCAGATTTCGACGCAGATGAACCGAGGAGGTCGTGCAAATAAGGTTGCAGAGATCAGATCGGCTTTCCTACGCCGGTATTAACCGGTTCAGGTTCAAAGGGTGTGTCTCAGCCCTCAGGCATTTGCACTGCAAACGCGGGCACCCCTAGCCTTGTGGCGATCCTAAGCTAAATCATGCGCGTGATTTAATCAAGCGGAGGACCGGGTGATGGGAGCCAGAATTCAGCAATCGATAGGGGGGCTGACCGATCCCTGCTATCATCAATGCATTAAATAATCACTTATCCACCCCATAGCGGTACTTTCAGTCGATGGTTTTTGATAGCGCGCAAATTGTTTCAGGTCTTCTCGTCGGCTTTCTTGTCGGCCTAACCGGTGTGGGTGGCGGATCGTTGATGACTCCCATTTTGGTGTTTATTTTCGGTTTTGCTCCCAAAGCAGCGGTTGGAACCGATCTCCTTTTTGCAGCAATTACGAAGTCTGGGGGGGTTTTAGTCCATCACGGGAAGCACCGCTCGGTCGACTGGAAAATCGTTTTCTTACTCGGTCTTGGCAGCATTCCTGCCGCGCTTTTCATCATTTACCTGCTGGAATTTGTTCTCACCAAGGATGATTCAGTCACCAAGATCATCACGACTACGCTGGGCGTAGCCTTAATAGGTACCGCCATCGCATTGTTTGTACGAAGTCACCTCGCAAAACGACAACCGCTGGATGAAACTGCCATCAAGCGCCTTACACACACCGAAAGATTCGGGGCTTGGCAGCCGCTGATCACCATCACAACAGGCGTCATCCTGGGTGTCTTGGTAACGCTCTCCTCGGTCGGGGCGGGCGCGCTCGGAACCGTGGCCCTGCTTTTCCTATATCCTCGTCTTTCCACGGTCAGAATTGTCGGCACAGATCTCGCGCACGCCATTCCTTTGACGGCTGTTGCAGGCCTAGGTCACCTGCATATGGGCAATGTAGACCTGCATCTTCTCGTGAGCCTTCTGATTGGATCACTTCCTGGCATCTACTTCGGAAGCCTTCTCAGTGCGAAGATTCCAGAAAAAGTCTTAAGGCCGATTTTAGCGACCCTGTTGCTGGTTATCGGTATTAAATTCGTCCTTTAACGCGGGAGCGCGAAAACAGCGAGCGGTATGGTCGTTCACCATGCCAATCGCCTGCATGTAGGAATAGCAAATAACCGGCCCGCAAAATCCGAACCCCCTTTGCCTAAGGTCTAGGCTGAGGGCCTGAGATTCCGGGCTTTTGACGGGGACCGAGGCATCATCTGGCCAGCGCCCTAAGATGGGTATTCCGTCGACAAAACGCCAAACATAGCTGTCGAAGGAACCAAACGCCTCAACCACGTTGATAAATGATCGCGCGTTTTTGATGGCCGCCTGAATTTTGAGGCGATTGCGAATAATGCCGGGGTTTTGCATCAGCCTATCAACCTGCGCATCCCCAAAGGCCGCGACCCGCTCTGGCTCAAAGTGTTCAAAAGCTTCTTGATACGCTGCCCTCTTTTTGAGGATAGTCACCCAAGATAGCCCCGCTTGGGCACCTTCCAGGAGTAAAAACTCAAAAAGCTTTTTGTCCTCATGAAGCGGTGTACCCCACTCACTATCGTGATAGTCCCGCTCCCAATCAGATCGCTCAGCCCAAAGACACCGCCGAGGACCGCCTGCGTCTGGACTCACCAAGCACTCCAGATGGGTGTCAGGCCCTGCGGGAAGGGTGTGAGGGGTCCCAGCCGCTGCCAAAGGTAATCTGGACTGTGGAAATCGGAACCGCAGGACGCCAAAAGTTCATATCTTAGGGCATGCGCTGAAAGGGATTGTACCTCTCCGGGTGGGGCAGACCCCGAAACTACTTCAATTCCGATACCGCCCGCTTCCTTAAATTCTGCACAGAGTCGTCCAAGCCAACTTCGAGTCAGCTGATAGCGCATCGGATGGGCCAAAACAGCCACTCCACCCGCTTGGCTGATCCATTCCACCGCTTCCCGCATTTCGACCCAGTCCGTGTGAACATACCCCGGTTTCCCGGGCTTTAGGTAGTGATTAAATACATCTCGCACATCCTTCGCCAAGCCTTTCTCAACCAAAAACTGGGCAAAATGTGTCCTGGTGACCATTCCAATGCCCGCTTTCTCAAGCGCACCCTCATAAGCACCTGGAATCCCCGATTTCTCAAGCTTTTGCCCCATCAACAAGGCTCGCTCCACCCGGATAGACTGGATGCGGTGGATACCCTCAGAAAGACGCTCATTCAAGGGGTCGATATTAAGTCCAATGACGTGGATGTTTTTCTTGCACCAGGTCACGGAAAGCTCAATCCCCGCAACAAACCGCAGACCCATCGCTTCGGCCTTTGAGCGGGCCTCTTCCAACCCTGCGACGGTATCGTGATCCGTCAGGCTTAAAACCTGGACCCCACCTAATTGCGCTCGCTCAACCAGAGCAGAGGGGCTGAGTGCTCCATCAGATGCATACGAATGGGTGTGTAAATCGTAGACAGTCTCATTTGCCATCAGCTAACACCCGCCGGGGCCAAACCCTGAAGTTCTCGATCCGGAACGCCGTAGAGCCTGGAATAGAGCCCACCCCTATCAATTAGGGAGGAATGATCCCCCTCCTCGACGATGGCCCCATCCTCAAAGACAAAAATGCGATCTGCATGGGTAATAGCGCTCAGGCGATGCGCAATGATTAAAGTAGTTCGCCCAGCAAGGAATCGATCAAGGGCTTGGTAGAGCCTCGATTCTGTCAAATTGTCGACCGCTGAGGTTGCCTCGTCCAAAATGACGACCTTAGGATTAGCGAGCACCATCCTGGCTATGGCAATTCGTTGTCGCTGCCCCCCCGAAAGCCGCATCCCGTTTCTTCCCACCACGGTATTCAAGCCCTCTGAGGACTGTCGGATGACTTCATCGAGCTGCGCAATCTTGAGGGCTTCCCACAACTGTTCATCCGAAGAGGGTCGTCCCATAGTCAAATTTGATCGAATCGTGTCGTTAAAAAGGACAGGGTGCTGGGGTACCGTCACGACATGCTCTCGAACCACGTCAGAGCCAATTAGAGTCATATCGACACCGCCATAACAAACCCGTCCCCGACGCGGAGGGTAAAGACCGATGAGCACTTGGATCAAGGTTGATTTTCCGCCCCCGCTTGCGCCCACCAAGGCCACTTTCTCACCCGCCCGAATTTCAAGATTGAGGCCATTGAGAATATCGGTGCCATCGTTGTAGGCGAAAAAAAGATCACTGACGCTCAGCGCTACGGTTCTCTCGCCCTTGAAAGGATTTCGAAGGTGTGGATAACGCGGCTCCTCCTGATGCCGGCAAAACTGTCCCAATCGCTCAACCGCGGCCTTAGCCCCAAAGAACGCGTACTGAATGCCGAGGACTTCCTGAACGGGCGCCATCATGAACCAAAGGTATCCCGAAACAGCCATCATTTCGCCAATCGAAAGATTGGAATAGACCACCATCAAGATCGCCAGCGCTCGAAAAAGGTCAAAGCCTGCCAAGAAAACCAAAAAACTCATTCGGCTCGCGGCATCCGATTTCCAAGCGAACTCCGATGAATGGTTCCTAACGGCGTCTGCGGCTTGGGCGAGCTTTTGGAGGTAGTACGCTTCCCGATTACTGGAGCGTATCTGATGAATGCCCTCGAGCGTCTCGGTGAGCGTCGTCTGAAAAAGACTGATTGCGGTAATCTCTTGGCGTTTCAGTGCCTTAACCCGCTTTCCAAGGATTCTGGTAAAGAGAATTACAAAAGGATTCAGCAGCAAAATAAATAAGGCCAACTGCCAATGGATCCAGATTAGGACAAAAGCCGTGCCCGCGAGTGTCAGGATCGCCACGAGACAGCGCGCAACGGTGCTACCTATGAAAGCATCCAGCGTATCAAGGTCCGTCATCATATGCGTGACAACAGCCCCGCTCCCAAGGCTCTCATACTCGGCCATCGAGATGCGCTCCAGTCGGGCAATCAATTGGCATCTGAGCTTGTAGATAATGTCTTTTGAAATGAGGCTGAACTGGCGCGTCTGCTCCACGTTGAAAAGCGCTGAAAATGCCCGGAGCAATAAGGTCAGAAGCACGATGACCGTAATGTAGAGAAAAGGGCCATGCCACTCTTGAGGGAAAATTTGATCCATCATGGAAACCGCCATGCCGGGCTTCTTCAAGAGAACCTCATCCACCAAAACCGGCATCAGCAAGGGGACAGGAACTGCAGCTAGGGCGGCCAGAATGGCAACCATTTGTCCCATGAAAATAGCCTTTCGATGGCCGTATGCGACCTCTTTGATGTATCGCCAATCAATGTTGACGAGGGTACTCGTTTTTGAGTCGGGATCGACCTCGAACGAATCTGCGGAACTATTCACAGGTTTCCTGATACAATGCGCCGTTTTTTCTGTAGACTCACGTGCCTAGTCGATACGGCTAGCAAAGATTATTTAAAACATAAAATTGAGGGTTTAGGGCACTGACGCCCAAGCCTTGAAAGTATAACTCCTGGCAAGACAATGACACTCACTGAATCACCCGCGCGATCTCCCAATCAGAGCAGTTACTCCCATGAGGACCTCTTGCGGTGTGGCCGGGGGGAGCTATTTGGGCCCGGAAATGCGCAGTTGCCTTTGCCTCCGATGCTCATGTTTGATCGCATCACGCAGATTTCTTCCGAAGGTGGCCAGCACGACAAAGGCCAACTGATTGCAGAATTGGACATTAACCCAAACCTTTGGTTCTTTGATTGCCATTTCGAAAATGATCCGGTCATGCCGGGTTGTCTTGGACTCGATGCCATGTGGCAGCTGGTGGGCTTTTATCTGGGCTGGATGGGTGGTCCGGGCCGCGGCCGCGCTCTGGGCGTGGGCGAAGTCAAGTTTAGGGGGCAGGTACTTCCCCACAATAAATTGGTAACCTACCGCATCAATCTGAAAAGAGTGATGATGCGCAAGTTGGTGATGGGAATCGCCGATGCCGAAATGGAATGTGATGGTCGCATCATTTATGAGGCGACTGATCTCCGCGTAGGTCTTTTCACCTCCACGGATGATTTCTGAGGAGAACTAGGTATGAAACGAGTAGTCGTAACCGGGATTGGGATTGTTTCCAGTCTTGGAAATAATAAAAACGAAGTCGACGCCGCTTTAAGATCCGGTAAGTCAGGGCTCGCCTTCAGTGAAGAATATTGCGAGCTAGGGTTCAGGAGCCATGTTCATGCTCCACTCAAAATCAACCCAGATGATGTCATCGACCGCAAAATCCGTCGCTTCATGGGCGAAGGCGCGGCCTACAACTACATCGCCATGGATGAAGCCATAAGGGACTCTGGCCTTCCAGAGGACGTTGTTTCAAACGTCAGAACCGGCCTTATTATGGGTTCAGGAGGACCCTCCACCTCCAATCTGATCAGCGCGTGGGATAGCTTCAGAGAAAAAGGAATCAAGAAGGTTGGCCCTTACATGGTGCCGCGCACGATGTCGAATACCAACTCGGCATGTCTTGCAACGCCCTTCAAAATTAAAGGTGTGAACTACTCCATCAGTTCTGCCTGCGCAACCAGCGCCCACTGTATTGGCAATGCTGCTGAGCTTATTCAGCTCGGAAAGCAGGATGTTATTTTTGCCGGTGGTGGCGAAGAGCTCCACTGGACGCTCACCCTGCTGTTCGATGCGATGGGAGCGCTATCATCACAATATAACGACCGCGCTCAGGCCGCCTCCAGAGCTTACGATGCGGATCGAGACGGGTTTGTGATTTCCGGTGGCGGCGGCGTGCTAGTCCTTGAGGAGCTTGAGCATGCAAAAGCCCGTGGCGCAAAGATTTACGGAGAAGTTGTCGGTTATGGCGCAACTTCTGATGGATACGATATGGTCCAACCTTCAGGTGAAGGTGCCGTCCGCTGTATGCATCAGGCCCTTTCAGGTCTGGATCAGCCCGTGGATTACATTAATGCACATGGCACCAGTACACCTGTTGGAGATATTCGCGAGCTTGAAGCCGTCAAGGAAGTATTTGGCCAGTCTGTGCCCCGCATCAGTTCGACAAAATCGCTTTCTGGCCATTCTCTAGGCGCCGCAGGCGTGCATGAGGCCATCTACACACTTCTGATGATGGAAGGCGATTACATCTGTGCATCCGCCAACATTCAGAATCTGGATCCGGGTGCAGATGGCGTACCGATTGTGCGGGAGCGCATTGATCAGGCCGGCTTGAATCTGACGATGTCCAACAGCTTTGGATTTGGAGGAACCAACGCAAGCTTGGTCTTCAGAAGGTATGACGGATAGCGACACGGCTCACCTTGGCCAAAAGGAACGTTACGAATTTAACAAACTCCAGAAAAGGCTGCGCCGACAAGTCGGTGAGGCGATAGCTGACTTCAAAATGATCGAGGAGGGTGACCGGGTCATGGTCTGCCTTTCAGGTGGCAAGGACTCTTACACGCTTCTCGACATTCTCATTAATCTCCGCCAAAGCGCGCCGATCCATTTCGATCTTTTTGCGGTCAACCTCGATCAGAAGCAACCCGGATTCCCTGAGCATGTACTCCCTGCCTATCTCGAGACGCGCGGGATTCCCTTTCATATCATCGAACAGGACACCTACAGCGTCGTAAAACGCGTGGTACCCGAGGGAAAAACCACCTGTGGCCTTTGTTCAAGATTAAGACGTGGTCTTCTCTACGGCTATGCCACCCGGAACGGGATGACGAAAATTGCCTTGGGACATCACCGAGACGATATATTGGAAACTTTCTTCCTTAACCTTTTTTATGGTGGGACGATCAAGGCGATGCCACCCAAGCTCCTTAGCGACAATCGGGAACACATTGTGATCCGGCCATTAGCCTACTGTAAGGAGCGGGACATTGAGGCCTATGCCCAAATTCGAGATTTTCCTCTCATTCCCTGCAACCTCTGCGGCTCTCAAGAGAACCTTCAAAGGCAGGCAATGAAAGAAATGTTGAGGGGATGGGAACGCCAACATCCGGGTCGAGTCGAAACCATCTTCACGGCGCTCCAGAACGTTGTCCCCTCTCAATTGGCGGACCATAAACTCTTTGATTTCATGAACCTTGAGTCATTAAGGTCCTCTTCGACACCCGCATCTGAACCCTCCCAGGAAGGGCTTGAAATACTCTCTCTTTGATCCTTGAAAAGAGGCCGCTTAGATTCAGCTCTAAGTTCTGTCACAACGAGTATTGCTTTTTGTTTTAATGTTATTTATAAATTAGTCGTGCTCACGCACCATTAACTATAATTTTTAAGTGTCCTAAATGAGGAGGTTCCTTATGAAGAAGTTGCTTTGCGCAGTAAGCGTTCTGTTGATGTCTCTGGTTGTTGTTGGCTGCGGAAATTCACCAGACGGTGACAAGCAGAAGATCGAAGCACCTGCCGCTCCTTCTCTGTAAGGTGCTGTAGGGCCGGCTCTGGCCCATCTCCAGTTCTACCGGATAGTTTCTATCCGATAAGAACTGGGGTAATCAGATCCAAATCAACCCGGATCCTAGATCCGGGTTTTTTTTGACGAACGGTGACTGGACTGCGTCGATTTGTCACAGTCAATCAGCCACTTCCCGTTAGAAATCAACCGAGATAAGCTTGACACGCACCTGCTAGGCTGTAAGATATCGCGCAGCGCTTGTCGCTATTCAAGCCATTCATTAGCAAACAAAAATCAATATAGGTATAAGCACATGGGAATGATTCTCGACCTCGTTGAAAAGATGAGATCACCAGTTGGTATCACCGTTACCCTCGCAGTTGTAGCTGCAGGCGTATTTTTCGTTCGTTGGGTATTCAGCGACGAAGAAAAGAAGTAATCAGACTTCTAATGGGTTGAGTCGGTTTCCACTGAAGCCGACTCGGACCCACGCTATGGTCTCGGTCATAGCTCTCTGCTTACACACAAACCTGTGTTGATAGCATGAAAAAAATTCTCCTGACAGGCGGTACCGGATTCATCGGACGCCAACTCTGCAAGACCCTGATTAAAAGCGGTCATCAAATCACGGTTCTAAGCCGACAACCGCTCTCCTTCGTCCAAGCTTCAATAGACCCATCCGTATCCGTTATATCGTCGCTCGAAGCACTCAGCACGAGCTCACACTTCGATGCGGTCATCAATCTGGCAGGCGAACCCATCATGGGGCATCGCTGGAGCCCTGCCTACAAGGAAAAATTGAGGCAAAGCCGTATTGCACTGACTGAATCACTGGTCAGCAAGATCGCCCTCCTACAAAAAAAACCTGAAGTTTTGATCAGTGGTTCCGCCATCGGTATTTATGGCGATCAGGGAGACCTCATTCTGGATGAAACCTTCAACCCCTCTGGAGCCATGGGATTCAGCCAAAGTTTATGCCTGGACTGGGAGAACGCGGCCCGAAAAGCAGAGGTTTTAGGCGTTAGAGTTTGCATCATCCGAACCGGGCTTGTGGTCGGCCATGCCGGCGGATTCCTACAGCGGATGCTGTTACCCTTCAAGTTAGGCCTAGGTGGCCCCATTGCATCCGGTCGCCAATGGATGTCTTGGATTCATCTTGAAGACGAAGTGGGAATGATCAAATTCCTCCTCGACCAGAAATCACTCAGGGGGACATTTAACGGGACAGCCCCCCATCCCGTCACCAATGCAGAACTCACAGAGACACTCGCTCGCAGCCTAAAACGTCCAGCCTTCTTTAGAGTGCCTGCGTTCGTCGTGAACGCGATTTTTGGTGAGATGGGTGCGCTCCTCCTCGAGAGTCAGCGCGTCACGCCAAAGCACGCGGTGGATCAGGGTTACATTTTCCAATATACCGATTTGCAGACAGCACTGAAATCTGTCCTCTGAAGGATCACGGGTTCAGATTTCTTCGGCTTCGAGCAGGGGTTCGATCGTATAACGGAACCCAAGCCCTTGCCAGGCTGCTCGGAGCTCTTGAACGACCTCATCAATCACAACCCGCTCTGCCACCAAGGTGATACACACCAGGTTTCGCTTGCCGCTAACCTGTTCTCTGAGACTTAAGACCTCCGTGTCTGAGGCGATAGCCTCCAAGCGCTGAATGGTCACAACCAACCGCGTTTTATCCATGAAAAGATCAATAAGATCATCTTCAAATTGATTGGGGGC
>CAYFLM010000039.1:0-2045 GCA_964343925.1 uncultured Methylococcus sp. | reverse complement strand
GACACCGAAAGATATTCACCTGAAATCCAAATCGCAATCACCCCACCAATCAAGGCCAGAGGCACGTTGGTTAAGACCAAGAGCGCCTGACGAACCGAACCGAAGGTGGTGAACAGGAGGATGAAGATGAGCCCTAGAGCAATAGGAATTACAATCGAAAGGCGCTCCGCGGCACGCTGCTGATTCTCAAACTGCCCACCCCAAGCAATAAAATAACCTTCGGGTAAGTTAATTCGTTCAGCGACTACCTTTTTGGCCTCCTCCACAAAGCCCACGAGGTCTCGACCTTCCACGTTCGTCCGAATCACTGAGAACCTTTGTCCACGCTCTCGCGTCACTGAAACCACTCCTTCTACAGATCGAAGATGCGCCACTGCCGACAATGGGACACGGCGCCCATCTGGAAGCGCAATCTGAAGGGCCGACATGTTGGAAGGTTCTCCCGACCCCCGAAGCAAGAGCGGGGTTCGTCGTATCCCCTCTTGAACAATACCCAGTTTTCGACCCTCAATCTGGGCACGAAGCGTGTCTGCAAGGGTATCTGCATCCAACCCCAATCGCCCCGCGGCCAATCGGTCCACCTTGACGACCATGTACTGCATGCCTTCATTTCGTGGCGTAAACACATCGGAGGAACCTTGAATATCCCTCAAGAGCGTCGCAATCTCCTCCGCCTTAGCATTAAGCACCAGAAGATCGGGTCCATAGACCTTAATGGCAACATCCCCTTTAACACCCGTCAGCATCTCGGTAACGCGCATCTGAATGGGTTGGGTAAAACCGTAGGCGACCCCCGGTATCGTATCAAGAACCTTACGAATGCTCTCAATGAGTTCATCCTTGCTGCCTACCCCCCACATTTTCTTGGGCTTAAGTTCGAGAAACGTATCGGTCTCATTAAGACCCATGGGGTCCAAACCGATTTCATCGGCACCCACGCGGGCCGTAATTCTGGAGACCTCCGGGACGTGCTCGAGTATGGCTTGCTGAATCTCGCCATCAATACGAACGGACTGCTCCAAATTGATGGAAGGCAGCTTTTCTACCTGAACAATTAAATCGCCCTCATCCATGGTCGGCATAAAGGTTTTCCCAATAAAGCCATACAAGACAAGGGTCAGTAAGAGCAGTCCTAGGACAAACTTCATCAGCGTTTGGGGATGGTCCAGCGCCCAACGAAGGATCGGCTCATAAAATTGTCGAATCTTCTGGATAACGAGGGGTTCCTCGTGCTTCACCTTTGTCATCAAGAGGGAGGCCATCACGGGGATGATCAAAAGGGAAAAGAAAAGTGCGCCTGTCATGGCAAAGACGTTGGTGAACGCCACTGGCTTAAACAGCTTTCCCTCCAATCCTTCCAGGGAAAGGAGCGGGATAAACACAATACCAATAATGATGGATCCCGAAATGACGGGGGTCATCACTTCACGCATGGCCCTGAAAATCACGTGAAGACGGGGTAATCGATCGCCCTGCTTTCTTTCTGCAAGATGGCTGGTGATATTCTCAACCACGACGACCGCAGGATCTACAAGCTTTCCTATTGCGATCGCAAGGCCTCCAAGACTCATAAGATTGGCCGTGATCCCAAAAAGCCCCATCAACAAAAACGTGAACAAGGCAACCATGGGCAAAATCAAAGCCGCCGTCAGTGCCGCTCGCCATTCCCCCAAAAAAACCATCAATAAGATAGAAACAAGGACTGTCGCCTCAATCAGCGCATGAATGATTGTTCCTGTTGCCTTTTGGACCAGCGTGCTCCGGTTATAGAACACATTGACACTGACGCCTTTGGGCAGCGCAGGCCGGATTTCCTCAAGCTTTCTCTCGATACCCTCGACCACCTTTCTGGCATTGGCACCTCTAAGGCTTAACACAAGCCCTTCAACCACCTCCCCCTGACCGTTCTGACTCACGGCACCATATCGAGTCAAAGCCCCTATTCTGACGTCGGCGACATCGGCAACCGTGATGGGAATGCCATTCCGCTGTGCAACGACAATCGTCCTGACATCATTGAGATCCTCAATCCGCCCCTCTGCTCT
>CAYFLM010000038.1:10083-14599 GCA_964343925.1 uncultured Methylococcus sp. | reverse complement strand
GCAAGAGAACGCAAATTTGAGAAGGTTTCCTCAAGATCTGGGTCATCCGATTTGATCTGGAAACCAAACTTCTTGGAAATCACTACAGACAGTTCAAGAAGGTCAATGGAGTCGAGCCCAAGACCCTCACCAAAAAGAGGGGCTTCCGCATCCAGTTTTAGTGGATCGATTTCCAGGTTCAGGGATTCGACCATAAGGCGGGCAATTTCTTGCTCAAACTCGGTCATAGTTTTTGTTTATATTCATCAACAGCAATGCTTCATTCTACCGTTATCACTCGGTTGAAGAAACTCAGATTGAGAGGCAACCCTCAATTTCGATCATGAGGTCTGTCCTGCAGACATCACCTTGGATGAGGAGAATATGCTCAGGGTCGGTTTTAAGGTGACCGGTTAGCTCAAGAAGCGTGTCCCTGAGAGAGGGGTCTCTCAAGTAGATTTTCCAGATTTTTGAGCGCGCCTCTATAAACCCTGAGTTCTCAATAATGGTGGTGAGATTTTTTATGGTTTCCTTAAATTGAGAGACGAGATCATCCGGATGCTTGGATTCATGACCCTTGATGCTGGCCGTCCCCGAAATAAAAAGAATTTCCTCATTGATGGCGATGGCTCTGGAAAAAGAGGGGCTTTTGGGGCCGTAGCGGTCTGGGTAGTGATAGGCACTGACTTGGCGGGGGTTTTCATAGGAGACCCCCGGCGATTGGCTCGCGATAAAGTAGATCAGTAAATCTCCACCCTGAGTCCCGATGGCGGTTGCGGCAGGCAATCTTTCAAGGGCTAGGCTGTGACTTTTTAGTAAAGAGCTGTGGCGACCTTTATTAAAGGCATGATAGCGTTCATCTTCATTAACGCGCTCATTGATTGCGGGAAAGAAATGCCACACACGGATAAGGTGAGGGTATCCAAGCTGCTGGGAGGCTTGCACAATGTCGTTATAAGCTTGCTCGGCGGAGGACTCAATGTGAATGCCGGGTTTTTTCAAAAACCCGAATAGTACTTCTCCGTTATGGGAAAAATGAAGCTCACCTAACCGACCTCTGGCGACAGGCCGGCGCCCACGCCAAACCTCTAGAACGGGATTAGCACTTAACTGCTGAAGAGGTACAACGGGATAGGCTTCCGCCGGGTTGATGGCCGAGTTAAATGAGACACACCCAAGAACGTGGGGATCGTCCTTGAACTCGTTCTCATATTGGACGCTGATGATCGCGGAGTCTTTCAAAGAGGATGTCACCTTGGAATGAAGAGGCTCCGCTGAGGCGATCACGCAGAAAGCTCCATATTCTTTCGGCGATTTCGATGTGCAAAAAGGGCCATCCGCGGCGCGCTCATGACCTTAATCCAATAGATGAGCTTAAAAATAAAGATCTGTGTGCCGATGGGGGTTCGTCTAAAAAGATCTCCAGCTAGAACAGAGATGATGGCGGACTTAACCCCCCATACATTCCTTGGCGCCATAAAGAGATCACGAATAGCGGGTGTCGTGATTCGGTAAATAAACCAGGAAAAAACACTGAGACCGCTGGAGACCTCTCGCTCTAACTGCCTCATGATGCGGTTGTGGTTCGAGGGGTTTTTGACGGACTGATCGATGGCTTCGGCACCCGAAAAAGCACTGTTGAGTGCCAGATGAACGCCGCTTGAAAAAACGGGGTCAATGAAGGTAAAGGCGTCACCAATCAAAAGATAGTTATCACCATACATCCTATTTGATCGGTAAGAGTAATTTCCCGTAGCGGTTACTGGAGATACCAATTGGGCCTCACGAAGGCGCTTCTCGAGGTCAGGACATAATTCAATGGTCTCAAGAAAAAACTGTTCGACGGATGTATTTCTGGTTTTCATATAGCTGGGGTGACAAACGGCACCAATGCTCGTTTGGCCATCTTTGAGAGGAATAAACCAGAACCAACCGTAATCAAACCAATAAATGCTGATGTTGCCTTCTGCTAGCCCCTCATTGCGTTTGGCATTCTCAAAATGACCATAGACCGCCGCGGAAGCATGCCGGGGATTTTTTTCTTTCCAACCTTGTTTCTTTGACAGTAAGGTGTCACGACCAGTGGCGTCTACAAAAAAACGTGCCGTGACTTCCCTCGAGTTTCCTTGTTCATCCATAATGCTCAGCGCGGTGATGCGGTCACCGTCGAAATGAATATCCTTGGCCTCGCACCCCTCCCGAGTCAGAGCCCCGGATTTTTTGGCTTGATTGAACAGCAGCGCATCGAAATCCGAGCGTCGCACTTCAAAGGCATAAGGGTAATCAGGATCCATGGCTTCGGAAAAGTCGAAAGACATGCTCTTTCGGTGATACATCGAGTGAAACTCCGCCGCGTATTTTCTAATCCCAATCTGCTCGACCTCGTCTAAAACCCCGAGTTGTTTGAGGTAGGGAATAGTTAATGGAAGGAGCGATTCACCGATATGGAAACGTGGATGATGATCTTTTTCAATCAGCAGCACTTCATGACCCTTTCGGGCGAGTAGGGCTGCAATTGCGGAACCTGCGGGCCCGCCTCCTACAACGGCGATATCACACTGAATAGATTCTTGAGACACGTCACAAATCCTGAACGAAATGAGCCGCAAAATGACGGTTTAAGGCCCTTAAGCTTATCAAAAACCACTGATACCTGAGTGAATATTCGAGACGACGTTTATAAGAGTGGCAACGTCCATTTATGGACATATGACCTTACAAAGGAAGAGGAGTGCCCGATAGATTGGAAAATACTCTCTCTCGAGGAGCAGCAGAGAGCCCAACGTATCAGTCCCTCAGGCAAACAGACCCAGTATGCGCGAAGTCGACTCTTTCTGAGGCGCTTGTTGGGGTTCTACCTCATGGAGGCCCCCTCCGATATCGAGATTACGATTGGCCCCTTCGGCAAACCGGAGTTATGCCAGCGGATGGGGGATAGGATGCCCTTGAGTTTTAATCTTTCCCATACACATGGACTCGCGATCTGTGGACTGAGTACCCATAAGAGGATCGGGGTTGATACCGAGGGCCCCAGAACAATGCCTTCACTCGAAGCGCTGGCAAAAAAATGTCTGTCTCAAAACGAATATGAAGCTTGGGCTTTACTTGATGCTGAACACAAGCTCAGACAGTTCCAGGCACATTGGTGCGCAAAGGAGGCCTTCTCTAAGGCCGTCGGGCGAGGCATTGCTATAGGTCTTGAAACCATTGAAGTGAAGCCAGATTTAGGGGGCTTTATGACCGTTCCCCAGGGCTATGGTTTGGCTGAAGATTGGCATTTGCATCTAGAGCGCAACCATCAATTTCTCATGGCGGTTTGTTTTGAGCAAAGACCCGCGAAGATCCGGAACTTTGAGTACAAGACTTCAGCGCTCGGTAATTAAGCCATCGGGAACCCTTTGTTCCAGTTCAATATCCCTTTGGGATCGAATTGAGCTTTGATTTTTGCCATCAAAGACAAGGACACGGGATCGATTTCCCTTTCAACATAATCCCGCTTTTCAATGCCAACCCCGTGCTCACCCGAGAGCGTACCTTTAAGATCCAGTACGAGCGTAAAGAGTGCGTCTAGACACGCATGAGCCCGGTGATGCTGATCTGGGTCATCCGGATTGTAGAGGAGATTGACATGGATATTGCCATTTCCTGCATGACCAAAATTTACGATGGGCAGTTCATAGCGTGAAGAGAGTGCATCAATACCGGCGATGAGTTTAGGTAGCTGTGTGACCGGGACGACAACATCCTCGTTGATTTTCTTCGGTGCTATTTTTCGAAGAGCGGGAGAAAGGGCTTTACGGGTCGCCCAAAGCTTTTCGACCTCCTCATCACTCGAAGCGATGCTAAAACTCAGCAGACCCGGGTTTTCTGCGGCGGATCGAATGCTCTCGATCTGGGGGGCCATGGCCGCATCAAAGCCATCCACCTCAATCATCAAAAGAGCCCCTGCATCGGTGGGGAGCGGGACTTGTGAATAACGACGAACCATCTCAATCGCATTGCCATCAATAAACTCCAACGCGCAGGGAATGGCGGGTTGCGCCATGATGTCTGCGATGGCCGATGCTGCGGAGACTACGTCCCGGTACACCGCCTGAAGTGTTCTTTTGGTCTCAGGTAACGGAGTGAGTTTGAGTGTTGCCTCAGTTACGAGAGCCAACGTACCCTCGGAGCCAATGAGAAGACGCGTAAGATCGTAGCCAACCACGCCTTTGGTCGTAAAAACGCCAGTACGGATGGATTCACCCGTGCCAGTTACGGCACGAAGCCCCAGCGTATTTTCGCGAGGCGTCCCGTATTTTACAGCCCTTGGGCCAGCCGAATTATAGGCAAGATTCCCTCCGATACTACAAAATGCAGCACTCGTCGGGTCTGGGGGCCAGAAGAACCCGTGTGGCTTCAAGAAGTCCTGAAGTGCCTGGTTGGTCATGCCTGGTTGAACGACGACATAACGGTTTTCCTTGGAAAATTCGAGCATTTGAACCATCCGTTCAAACGATGCCACGATCCCGCCCTTAAGAGGTACTGTAGCCCCAGT
>CAYFLM010000038.1:0-9983 GCA_964343925.1 uncultured Methylococcus sp. | reverse complement strand
CCATCCGTTCAAACGATGCCACGATCCCGCCCTTAAGAGGTACTGTAGCCCCAGTTGTTCCTGTTCCGCGACCCCGCGCGGTCAAAGGGACATTGTTGAGATGGCACAAGGTCGCGAGTTCCTCGACCTCTTCGTGGGTTTTGGGAAAAACAACCGCCTCCGGCAGCATTTGCTTTTTGCTGTTGTCATACCCGTAGACCCAGCAGTCAGCAGGGTCTGTAAAAACATCGCTTTTGCCGAAAATGCGAATGAGGTTTTGTTGAAGTGAACCATCCTGAAATTGCGACATCGCGGTTAACCAAAGAGATGATGGTCAATGAGATCGCAAATGCAGTGCGTAATGAGAAGGTGCATCTCCTGGACATGTGCGGTCCGCATCGATGGGACCCGCAGTTCGAAATCAGACTCTCTGAGGAGGGGCGCCAACGCGCCACCATCCTTTCCATTCATCAGGACCACACTCATGTCCCGATCATGGGCCGCATTTACGGCATTGAAAAGATTTTTTGAGTTGCCGCTGGTGGTGTACACCACCAGAATGTCATGAGCATGCCCTAATGCGCGAATCTGCTTGGCAAAGATTTCCTCATAACAGTAATCGTTGGCAATAGAGGTAATCGTCGCCATATCGGCCGTGAGTGGAATGGCGGGGAGGCCTGGCCTGTCCCTCTCAAAGCGATTGAGTAGCTCGGAGGACAGATGCTGGGATTCGGTCGCAGAGCCACCATTGCCACAACATAGGATCTTTCCATCGTTGACCAGACATTCACTCATTCTGTTTGCAACCTGGGCAATCCGATCGCCCAAAAGGCTCAACGAATGGTGAGCGGTCTCGGCGTGGTCAGTGAAGTGTCTGATTATGCGGTCTTGTGGTTCCATTTCAATCCATCAGGGCGTTCTTGTATGAGGCTGTCCTGCTTCAATCGGAGCACAGGACAGTTGGCGTTGTGTTGATTGTTCTCCCCCCCACTGCCATATTCCAGAGGCCCCATCAAAGGTATTTGGGGAGGTTTGGCTTAATGTTCCTGAGGCGGCTAAATGATAGGCATCAATGCCTAAAGCAAAAAGCCTCAGCGCCTCTGGTGGAATATCTGTTGTATGGGATGATTGATTTTTAAATGAGAGAGCCGCGGCATCATCCTGTTTTATAAACCAAGGAATATCGCAGAGTACCATGCCCTCTAGTTGCCGATTCGCGGTAGCCTCCCGAATATTGTAAGCATGTCCGGTGGAATAAACGGAGAAATGCTGCACACCCATTTCGGCTGATCGAATCTGAGGCACTATGCTTCTTGCATCTTGAGGATCTGCAACCAGAAATACAAAGGTATCCTGGGAGAAAGGGATCCCTGTCAACTCTTTGACGACAGTACCGGTATTTCCACCGTGCTGAGTAAAACGACGAATGAGGTTGATTTTACCGCCCATTTTCTTCCAAACATCTTCGAAATGAAGCCCCAGACGCTGACCGTAACTGGTATCAGTGACCAGCATCAGCGCAACACGCTTGCCGTCAGTAAAGGCCTGGGTTGCGAGTGCTTCGACATCCTGTTCAGGCGTGAGACCCATTTGGCGCATTGGGTTTGGGCTAGTGCCCCCGACTTGATTAAGGGCGACGACGGGTGTCGAGAGTTCTTTCAATTTGCTGATCGCGGTTACTTCTTCCTTACTCAAAGGCCCAATAACGGCTTTGGCGGGACCTTGGGTGACTTTGCGGTAATGCTCTACAACATCCCCAGCGCTGGTGTCCTCAAAATGAAGCAACGGCTTTGTCGAGCTGTGGTCCTCTGAATACGCGGCACGAACGCCTTCCGCAATGGCTTTTGCGACCTGTGCGTAAGGGCCCTTATCTGGGAGCAGGATAGCGATAAAGGGATTCTTCGGGAGCACATTATCCGAGTTGTTGGCGGGTTCAAAACCTGACGGGGTTGACGCCTTGGAGACGAGCCCATCGAGCCAGGTCGTATTCGCTGGATGATGGGCGTGTTGCGCCTTCCAGTCAGACAAGGCGTTAGGGTTCAAATGACCATCGTTTTGTCGTAAAGCAAGAGAGAGCGCTATCCAGCCCTTTAGGGGTTCTTGCGCTTGAGAGGATTGAGTTTCCAGCGTTGATTTTGGACTTTTTGAGAGATTATCCAGGATGGCCTGATGGTTTCTCGTGGTATCTGAAGGGTTTTGCAGCAAAGGAGCCAATTGGATTCTGGCCTGGGCTGAGCCGATGAGATCTCCGGCTTGATTCAGGGCGGAGGCTCTGAGTGTGTAATAATTAATTTGGTCTTCTCGAGAGAGACGTTCCGGTGTCAGAGTATCCAGTTTCGCGAGGGCGTCCCTGAAGTCACCGGAATTTAAATCCAGTCGACTGGTGAGTAGATTGTAGCGAGTGAGTTCTTCTTTCGTCAGTTCGCGAGGGTGAATGGACTTGGCGATGCTGCGAGCGGCAGAGTCGTCCCCTGCTCTAAGTCCGGCATCGGCGGCTAGAAGCCAATAGTGGTCTGGATTGGAGCGGGTCTGGGCAAGTTGGCTATAGCGTTGCATGGCATGAACATAATCTCCTGCCCGGACGAATGCCTCTGCCTGAGGGTCACTGTCCTGGTTCCATGGCAAGTTTAAGGATTGGCATGCAGCCAGGCTGAATCCCAAAGTTAGAATGGGAAGATAGTGTTTTGCTTGCATGATGAACCACGTGGAGAAGCCTTTGACGGCCAAATCTTCTTCTGAATCGCACGGCGTACTATACCTAGTCGCAACCCCGATCGGCAATCTGAGCGACATGAGCGCCAGAGCTGTTGAGGTTTTGCGTCATGTAGATCGGATTGCGTGTGAGGATACGCGGCATAGCCGACCCCTTCTCGACCGTTATGGGATTAATCGTCCGTTGATCTCGCTTCACGAACATAATGAAGAACAGGCGACGCAGGGCATTCTTTCGCTACTCCTTCAGGGTGAGAGTCTGGCACTGATCTCCGACGCGGGGACGCCACTGATCAATGATCCGGGTTATCCGCTCGTAAGGATGGCGCACCAAGCAGGGATAAGGGTGACCCCTATTCCAGGGCCTTGTGCCTTGATAGCCGCTCTGGCAGCCTCGGGCTTGCCCTCCAATCGATTTGCATTTGAGGGGTTTCCGCCACGCAAGAGCGGCCAAAGACAGGCTTTTTTCAGGGAATTATTGAACGAGAAACGGACCCTCATTTTTTATGAGTCTTCTCATCGGATCATCCAAACTCTGGGAGATCTCGCTTCGATTTTTCCCCGGGATCGGAGGCTTACGGTGGCCAAGGAGCTGACCAAGCAATATGAAACCCTCATCTATGCAACTGTCGGGACTGCTTTAGAGGTTTTTGAGCAAAATGAAGAGCTTAAACTGGGTGAGTTTGTTGTTTTAATTGAGGGGGATTCTGATTCCTCATCAGATGAGCTAGATGCCAAATCGGTGGAGATCCTGAGTATGCTTTTGGAGGAGACTTCGCTCAAAACGGCAGTGAGTCTCGCTGCAAAAATCACTAACATGAAAAAGGACCTCCTTTATCAGGAGGCCCTTAAACTAAAAGCCATATCTTGATCAACGAGGAGCGAGCCGCAATTTAGGGTTGCGGTATCGGATTAGCGTTTCGGTCGGTTCTTGTTGAACTACGGAGCGGTGCTGCCGTAGATCCCTTGGAGGCATTGCCACCGTTACCACCACCGATACCCACAAAGTTTTCCCAGCTGCCATACTTCGCAAGGTCTGGATCGCCTGCAGCGATTCTGGCGTTCACTTCTTCTCTGGCAAGCTCAATGATTTCGTCTGGGCTTTTTCCATCGACAAAAGGCAAAAACACGTCTGGACCTTCTTTCGACTTGATGGCCCCTAGGACACCGTAGGAGGTTTCAAAGATATGTTGCTGCTGAGTGGACATGTACCGCTTCAGCTTTTTCACGGAGTTTGATGCGCTTCTTTGGGAGGAGCCGTCAATGGTTTTAGTGCTGTGAGTGAACGCTGACATGAAATACATGACAGCAAGTAAGCCCATGATCCAAAAAATAACCTTCATACGTAATCCCTAACAATCGGGTTGAACAATCTATTACAACCCGTACGAGTTGTAGGGCTTTGACTACAAAACTCAGAAATGGTTTCAATAAAGAGCGAATAGATGAATCCGAGCCTAAAGTCCATCAGGTTCACTATAGATTGGACCGCAAGATACCACTGGTAAAACAAGGGGATTAGATGCGCTCACCATAGCCCATGGCATGTTGAGCCAAAAGCTTTTTGGCCGGTGGAATTCGGTCAAGAACGAACATCGCAAGGTTGCGAGCCATGGAGAGAGGGACGGAATCGTTTGAAAAAACCCGTACCAGAGAGTCGGTGAATCGAATGACCTTATCGAGATCGCTCTTTCTTGTATTTGCGTAGTGCTCAAGAAAACGGCGGTCACCCAGATCTTCGCCAAATTGCGCCTGAATTTTAAGGCGCTCCGCAAGTAATGCGGCATCTCTTAAGCCAAGATTGAAGCCTTGGCCCGCGACAGGGTGAATTTGATGCATGGCATTTCCAATCAGGACAACCCGATCATCGGTCATGCGTTCTGCACAAATCAGCTTTAGGGGAATACCCAATGGCTTGGTCGCCAATTTAAGCGTTCCTAACCAGTAACCAAAGGCCTCTTGCAGGGCTTCAGTAAACTCCCGATCACTTAACTGAAGGAGTGTTTCTGCCTGCTCGGTTGTTTGCGTCCAGACGACAGAACACTTTTTTATGCCCAATGGCAAAACCGCCAGAGGACCCGCGCTAGTGAATCGCTCGAAAGCGGTCCCATTGTGGTTTTTGGAGGTCGTGACCTCGGCAATAATTGCCGTTTGGCCATAATCTCGGGTCGTTTGCCCAATCTGGAGCAGATTGCGGATGGTTGAATTGGCGCCATCAGCCGCAACGACCAATTTAGCGGATAAGACTAAGTTGTGATCTTTCTGCTTTACTGTTGCCACGACCTGATTGGGGCCGGCCTTGAGACCCATAACCCGGGCTTCGCTCAATACATGAACACCGCTTCTTGAAAGTGATGCGTCAATCGCCGCCTCAAGCGGCTTTGCCACGACAACGGCACCAAGCTCATCCACACCCTTGTCTCGGGCACTCAAGCGCGTTTTGCCAAAATGGCCCCGATCGGAAACATGAATATCCCGAATGGGCATCGCAATGGATTCAACCTGTTCCCAAACGCTTAAGGCCCTGAGGTTTTGAACCGTATTCCTTGAAAGTGCGAGGGCCCTCTGCCCCGCAGGGGATAGGCTTTTATCCTTTTCGCTCTGAACCTCTACCAGACCAACTTTTAACGCACTTTCGGCCAGTGCCAAGGCCAAAGATCCTCCTACCAAACCACCGCCAGCAATCAAAACGTCGAATTCATGATTCATGGTGGTGTCCTGCCATCAGCCTTTCGATGTCGGTAATGGTCTTGGGTAGTGCCTCGGTTAACACCTCACAGCCTTCGTGGGTAACCAGGACATCATCTTCAATCCGTATCCCGATACCGCGCCAGCGGGCTTCGATATCATGGGCATCTACCGGAATATAGAGGCCGGGCTCTACGGTTAAAACCATACCCGCTTTGAAACTTCTCCAACGATTACCCTGCTTGTAGGCCCCGACGTCGTGAACATCCATCCCCAACCAATGTCCGGTTCGATGCATGTAAAACCTTTTATAGGCACCCGTTTGAATCAGTTTCTCAAGGGCGCCACTGAGAAGCCCCAAGCTCAAAAGCCCCTCAGTCAAAACGCGTACGGCCGTGTCATGCGGCTTGTTCCAGCCGATGCCTGGGCGGATCGTCTCGATGGCTGCCATCTGAGCATCCAGAACCAACTGATAGAGCGATGCCTGCGATTTTGAAAATCGACCGTTAATTGGAAATGTGCGTGTGATATCTGAAGCGTACCCCTCCACCTCGACGCCCGCGTCAATCAGGAGAAGATCCCCATCCAAAAGGGGCTTGTTGTTGTCCACGTAGTGAAGCGTACAGGCATTAATACCGGACGCGACAATACTGGAATAGGCGGTGTCTCTGGAACCATGTGAAAAAAAAGTGTGCAGCAAAGTTGCTTCGATGTCTCGCTCATTGAGCCCAACGCGAGCGATTTGCATGGCCTTCTTGTGGGCTGCCACCGAGATGAAGGCGGCTTTTTTCATGATGTCTAACTCATGATCTGATTTCAAAAGTCTCAGTTCATGCAAGGGCTTGTCCAGAGCAATTATTTCTTGGGGAGCCGCAACCCCCGTCCGCACTTTGGATTTAAGTGCCTTTAGGGCTTCTAAAACAATACGATCATTCGTATCGCTCTCGCCGAGATTGAAGTAGAGGCGCTCTCTGTTCTCCAGACATGAGCCCAACATCGCTTTCAATTGTTCAATAGGAAAGGCGGCATCAGCGCCAAAATCACGGATGGCAGATTGTGTTCCCGCGCAAGCCCCTATCCAGATGGTCCTCTGTGGATCATTTTCCCGGCAAAACAAAGTGAAATGCGCGTCTCGACCATCAGAGCAGATGAGCGCGACAGATTCCGGCTCAGAGAATCCGGTCAGATAGAGAAAGTCGCTCTTTTGACGGTAGGGATACTCTACATCACTGTTGCGATGGGCAACGGGAGCACCGAAGAGCAGGGCTACAGACCCTTTTCCCATAGCCTTCGCCAATCGGTTTCTTCGTGCTTTTAGTTCAGTTGCGTTCATCTTGCAAGACAAAGCGGTCAGTGCAAACGAGCGGGCGTTTGAAGCGCCATTTCTGTTCGGATAACTTGAACGCCGACCCTAAGATATTCCTCAAGTTCTGTGAAGTCAGATTCGGAGTCGTCATCCTGAGAGGAGGGATCCAGCTTTGAGATCTCTAAGAAATCTTGAAGAATCTCAGTGCATTCTCCAGGCCACTCCGAGCGACTACCCGCATAACCCATACCCCCGAGAAAACCGATCGACCAATCCCTCAAAGCGATCGCGCGCTCGAAGATGGGAAAATCATCATCTGGCAGAAAAAGGCTGAAAGAGCAATCAAGCTCATCCAACTGCGTTTTGGTCAAATTAAAGATTTCCCGGAGTTCTGTGGCGACGTCGATATCAGCGCTCTGATCTTCAATTCCCCAGAAATCACTCAACCATTGTTCGAAGGTTGTTCCGGAGTCTACACAAAGCATGCCGCATAAAAGACCGTGAGCCTCTGCGGGTGATCCAGTTTCAGGGTGTCTTGAAAAGGCACTCTCTAAAGCTGCATAGGGGATGTTATGTTTCATGGTGTCGGCCTTGCCGCGCTTCTGCCAATTCTCTATCCTAGCATTCTGTCCGTTGAATACCTACCTAAACCCAGCGATTTCAATGAGTGAACTGCAAAGACCCACCAAAGTATACATTTTGGGGAAAGAATACCCGATTGCCTGTAGCCCTGAAGAGGAGCACGAACTCCTGATTGCTGCCCGTTATCTGGACGAAAAAATGCGCTCCATTCGAGACGGTGCAAGGATCATTGGCACGGAGCGTATAGCCGTCATGGCAGCACTCAACATTGCTCACGAATTGCTTCAGGCCCGCCAAAGTGGAGATTCCGCAGAGTAAACCGCAGATTGCAGGAATGCGATAACCGAGTAGAATCCACCCGGGTATTCCCTGCCGCGTTCGTAGACTGTTGGGTTACTTCTTGAGCCTAATATTAAACCCCGGGAACCTTCTGAGCGTGATGTGCGCAAGTCCGCCCTGCGGAAAGCCTTATTCATGCTCACTGGATCCCACCTGAACCTCTGGTTCAAGGGCGAAAACGGGCTACGGCGTACGCGGGGAGTACTCCCCTGTATCCCCATCCATCCAGCGAAACGAGAGACGGCCTATGTCCTATTGGCTGATGAAGAGCGAACCGTCGGTTTTCAGTATTGATGACCTCATCCAGCGAGAGGGTCAGAGGGAGCCTTGGGATGGTGTCAGAAATTATCAGGCGCGCAATATGATGCGTGATCAGATGAGCGTGGGCGATGAAGTATTCTTCTATCACTCCAACTGCGAGACACCCGGAATTGTAGGGATTGCGCGAATCGCAAGCGAGCCCTACCCTGATCCCACTCAATTCATGCCAGGGCACGAGCACTTTGATCCCAAAAGTAAGCCAGAAAAGCCCTCCTGGTATTTGGTTGAGGTTTCCTTTGTTCGGAAACTCAATCGGGTCATTCCTCTTTCCGCACTGAAGGAAAGGTCAGAGCTCAAGGATTTCCCGCTGGTTAGACGAGGAAATCGTCTTTCGGTTATGCCGGTCAGTGGTCCTGAATGGACCTTCATTCTATCTCTGGAATAGCTTCAGGCTGGGGACTTGTCGCCCGCAAAGAGCGCGTAGGCGGGATTTTGTGTTTCTTCCTGAAAGGCAATCCCGGCTTCTTTGAGGAAGCTCTTGAAACGAGCTCGATCGCGGGGTGGAACCTGCATACCCATCAATACTCTCCCAAAGGCAGAACCATGGTTTCGGTAGTGAAATAAAGTAATATTCCATCGACCGCTCAAGGCCGTTAAAAAGGATAGTAGAGCACCCGGGCGCTCTGGAAACTCGAAGCGATAAACGAGCTCATCGATAATGTTGGGTGCATGACCTCCGACCATAAATCGCATATGTTCAATGGCTAGGTCATTGGTGGTCATATCCGTCACTTCATAATGCTTTTCCCTCAGTGACGCCATGAGCAGTTCTGCGCCATGGCGCTCAATTTGGACGCCGACAAATATGTGCGCCTGAGCGGCCTGCGCATAGCGGTAATTGAATTCAGTGATGTTGCGTTGGCCGAGTGCCTCACAAAAACTGAGAAAACTGCCGGGTTCTTCCGGAATGGTTACAGCCATCAGTAACTCGCGATGTTCTCCCAAGAGGGTTCTTTCCGCCATGTGCCTCAGACGGTCAAAATTAATGTTGGCACCACTGGTGATAGCAATCAGATGCTGGTTTTCCGGCTGTCGAGTTTCGACATATTTTTTTAGACCCGCCATCGCCAGCGCACCGGCAGGCTCTGCTATGGATCGTGTTTCATCAAAAAGGTCCTTGGTGGCCGCACAAATTTCGTCGGTAGAGACGGTGATGACTTCGTCGACATGGTGTTGGGCAATCTGAAACGGTTCCTTTCCAATTTGTTTTACAGCAACGCCATCAGCAAAAAGTCCCACCTGTTTGAGGCAGACCCTTCTACCTGCCTTGAGTGCTTGGTTCAAACAGTCTGAGTCTTCAGGCTCGACGCCAATGACTAGGGTATTAGGTCGAACGAATTTAAGGTATGCAGCAATGCCAGCAATCAACCCACCGCCACCGACAGGAACAAAAACAGCATCAATGGGGTGTTGAAATTGTCTCACCAACTCAACAGCCACGGTCCCCTGACCAGCAATGACATCCGGATCATCGTAAGGATGGATAAAGGTGAGTCCCCGCTTTAATGCGATCTGATGGGCTTCCTGATAGGCTTCATCATAGCTATCCCCAAATAGAAGCGTATCGGCGCCCAGTCGGCGTACGGCATTGATTTTGATCTCTGGGGTGGTTCTGGGCATGACGATGAGCGCAGCCAGGTGGAGTTGATGGGCTGCCAGCGCAACGCCTTGAGCATGGTTTCCGGCGGAAGCCGCAATAATTCCCGCCTGCCGCTCGGCTTCTGTGAGTTGACTGATTTTGTTGTAGGCACCGCGGAGCTTGAATGAAAACACGGGCTGCAAATCCTCGCGCTTCATATAGATGTGGTTTCGGAGCAATCTTGAAAGATGCGTAGCAGGTTCGAGAGGGCTCTCTACAGCCACGTCGTAAACGCGGGCTCTCAGAATTCGGGCAACGTATTTATCCAGCATGCCTATGATTCTACATGGAACGATGAATTATAAACGCGAGAATGGTGAGGTGCTAAATGGCGGGAGAGGCGTCCAAGGAGTATCATCCGCCCTTATTTAACCTGATTCGGAGAGATTGATGACACAGGACGAACTGAAGCAAAAA
>CAYFLM010000037.1:0-15497 GCA_964343925.1 uncultured Methylococcus sp. | reverse complement strand
GTGGGACCTCTGCGACGTTCAAGGGAGACCCCACCAAGCAATATGGGGGTTGGCATTAATGTCGAGCACCCACTCAATACACGTCGTTTGCTCCGCATGTGAGGCGGTCAATCGCATTGATACTCAGGGGCTTCAAAACAACCCTTTGTGTGGGCGATGCCGGGAGCCCCTCTTTCGGGGAATCCCTGAGGACGTGGGTGAACAACGATTTGAAAAGATACGCCTGAGGTCTGAACTCCCCTTGCTGGTCGATTTCTGGGCTGAATGGTGCGGGCCCTGCAAAATGATGGCCCCCCAATTAAAAAAGGCGGCAAACCTGCTGGAGCCCTCGGTACAGGTCGTGAAGGTCAATACCGAAACCTGCCCTCAACTGGCCTCTGATTTCCAGATTCGGAGCATCCCGACTTTGGTGCTGATTAGAAATGGACGTGAAATCGGCAGACAATCCGGGGCGCTTGGAAGTGAAGACATTGTGCGCTGGACACGAGGGACACTTCAAAAGCCCTAGCTTCTGGTGTTGGGTCCTTTCCAAAAGGCCTCGTAGGTTTGCATGCCACCCGAGAGAATCCGGGCATTCAATCCTCGTTGCCTCAAGATTCTTTGCGCATAGTAGGCTCTTTGCCCAACACCGCAGACCAGCCAGATCTCTCGATCTATTTCGAGTCCCTCGACACGCTCACGCAAGTCCTCAAGGGGAATATTCAAGGCGCCTTCAATATGGCCACTTTCAAATTCCGAATGGGAGCGCACATCGAGGATGAGTGCGGACGAATTGAAAAGTTGCTCCCAAGGCGCAAACCTCAAATCCCCTCTCAATTCATTCCCGGCGATCATACCCGCCATATTGACCGGATCTTTGGCCGCCCCAAATTGGGGGGCATAGCAGAGCTCAGCCTCCTCAAGGTCAAAGACGGTGCCCTTGAGTTGTATCGCCATCGCAATCACATCAATTCTTCGGGCTACATCCGCTTCACCAATCGCCTGTGCACCCAGAATCAGGCCATCTGACTTTCGGTAGATGAGCTTCATATGAATGGGCTTCGCATCTGGAAAATACGAGGCGTGATTACCAGGGTGGAGATAAACCTTTTCGAAATCGTCCCGGCCCATGCGCCTCAGCATCCGCTCGCTGGCCCCAGTCGCCGCAACCGTCAGGCCGAAAATCCCGCACACAGCGGTCGCCTGAACCCCCCGAAACCTGAGACAAGCCGAGTTTTGCTGGCAGACTTGACCGCTGAGGGTTGCAATAATAGAGCTCGCAGCCACCCGGCCTTGTCGATTGGCGGGCCCCGCCAGTGGAATGGGTTCCTCAAGGCCGGTCACGATATCGTGGCTTGCAACAACATCCCCGACCGCCCAGATATGAGGATCCTCCGTCCTCATGGCGGCATCCACCACGACAGACCCCTTGGATCCCAATTGAAGACCCGCGTCCCGGGCAAGTCCAGAGTGCGGTTTCACGCCTATCCCCAAAATGACCAGATCCGTTTTGAGCGTATCGCCACCTGAAAGTGCTACGCTCAGTCTTTGATCCGATGTGCGCTCGAATCCGACCACACTTTGTCCGAGCCTGAGCTCAACGCCCTCCGCCATCAGTCGCTCAGTAGGCCAGTGCGCCATCTCCTGATCGAGAATGGGAAGAACCTGGGGTGCAAGTTCCACCAGGGTGACCTCAAGACCACGGTGGACCAGATTCTCCGCCATCTCCAATCCGATCATGCCGCCCCCGACGACCAGCGCGTGCTTTGCCCCCTGAACGGCATTTCGAATACGACGACTGTCCGGTATGGTCCTCACCACATGGATGCCGGGAAGATCAATTCCGTGGATATCCGGAATAATCGGTATGGCCCCCGTAGAAATCACGAGCGCGTCATAGCGTTCCTCTCGCATCTCCCCTGTTTTAAGATTTCGAACCTCGATGACCCGCCTTGCACGGTCAATCGAAGTGACCTCCGTCTGAAGTTCAACCGCAATATTGAACCGATCCTTGAAGAGCTGAGGCGTCGCAATCAGTAACTTACTCTCTTCCGGAATGACATCACCCACATAATAGGGCAAACCACAGTTGGCAAATGAGACGTGTTCCCCCCGATCGAACACGACAATTTCGCACCGTTCACAGAGACGTCGAGCCCGGGTTGCGCAGGAAGCCCCCCCCGCCACGCCACCGATGATGAGGATCCGTTTTCTAGAATCAGATGGGCCCACAAACGTCTCCCTTAACGTTCTCTTTTGAGATCTGAACAAGAGGCATCAAGTCCGTGCGTATCGATATCGCAAACGGATTCCAGCCACATGGCATTGATGATGGCAAAGGATGCCGCAAAAAGAGCCCCGAGGATCCAGGCGAAGTACCACATTTTCAGACTCCTAAATTAATCTTAGTACAAGGTATGCTGATCTTTGAGGATCGTAGCTTCCGTAACCGTCCCCCAAATGATCTTATAGACCCATCGGGTATAGAGGAGCACAATCGGAAGAAAGACCACGGTAATCCAAAAGGCAATCAGCAGGGTTTTATGACTTGAGCTTGCATCCCAGATGAGAAGACTGGATCCAGGATTCGTGGTCGAAATGAGCAGGAATGGAAAGAGCCCGAATCCCAAGGTCAACAAGAGCCCCACGATTCCCACGGAACTCGACATAAACGCACATCCGGCGCCTTTTCCTCGCCCCAGAAGCCAGGCGCCTGAGAAACCGACCAAGGCCAAAAACGGAGCCACAAACATCCAAGGCATGCTCATAAAATGAGCCATCCATCCCTTCCCCGCCGCCAACACTGCTTTGTGTAACGGGTTTGAAGGGGCGCTGGTACCCGGCATGGCGATGATCTCAGGCCTCGGAAGGAGGACCAGCACCCATGCGGCAGCCATCAACAACAGCAAAATCAATAGAACACCTAAACGATCTGCGGCCACCCTGGAGCGCTCATAAACCGCTCCCTCCGTACGCCACTTCAAAAACAGCGCGCCGTGAAGGCTGGTCATCAAAAGCCCAATCACGCCACACAGGAGCGCAAAGGGGCTAAGAAGGCCCCAAAAGTTACCGTCATAAATAGGCTTAAGGTCCTGATCCAGATGAAAGGGCAACCCCAAGAGCAAGTTCCCCACCAAGACACCCAACAAAACCGGGGGTAAGGTGCCTCCCAGAAAAAGACCGATATCCCAAGCACTCCGCCAGGTGGGGTGTTCAATCTTGCTGCGGTAATCAAATCCAGCCGGCCTAAAAAAGAGGGAAAAGAGCACCAGCATCATGGCGACATAGAGCCCTGAAAATAGGGTGGCGTACACAGAGGGCCAAATCGCAAAAATTGCACCCCCAAGCAACACCAGCCAAACCTGATTGCCCTCCCAGGTAGCACCGACCGTATTGATGACCACCCGCCGCTCAACATCGGTTCTGGCCACAAAGGGGAGAAGCGTACTGGTTCCAAAATCGAAACCTTCGGTCAGGGTAAAGGCAATGGCGACAACGCCAATGAAAACCCACCAAATCAATCGAAGCATTTCATAATCAAACATGAGATCCCCTCTTTAAGATTGGCCGAGTGGCGGAGCAATGTTCTGCTCAAACTGGTAACGCCCCGTGTGAAGACTGCTCGGTCCCAAACGGATGTACTTGATCATCAGGTAGAGTTCTATGATCAAAAGCACCGTGTAGAAAAGGACAAAGCCCGCCAAACTAAACCAGAGCTGTCCGCTCGTCAGCGCTGAAACGCTCATGTGTGTGGGCAGTACACCCGAAATAGTCCATGGCTGACGACCATACTCCGCGACGAACCAACCCGTTTCAGCAGCAATCCAGGGCAATGGGATCGACCAGACCGCGAGATGCATGAGCCAACGCTTCTGATCGGCCACACGGGTGGCGCAAAAATAAAAGGCCGCTCCAAAAATGAACAGCATCGTAAATCCTGAAGCCACCATGATCCTGAAGGTCCAGAACAAAGGTGCGACCTTTGGAATACTGTCATTGGCCGCCTTCTGGATCATCCCCTCGTCGGCGTCAACCACCTGGGTCGTGTATTTCTTTAAAAGGAGACCATAGCCAAGATCCCCCTTATGCTCGTCAAATAGCTTCATCGTGGCCTGACCACGATCTCCGGCTCTGAGTTTCTGGAGACTTCCATAGGCCACCATGCCGCTCTTGATTCTTCTCTCGCTCTCCAATTTGAGCGACTTGAGGCCCTCGACCGGTTCATCAAAACTGCGGGTTGCAATCAGACCCAGCACGTAGGGGATCTTGATCGCATAATCTGTCCTCTCCTCTTCCTGATTGGGAAAACCAAACAAGGTGAATCCCGCGGGCGCTTCTTCGGTCTCCCACTCCGCTTCAATCGCTGCAAGCTTTACCTTCTGCGTTTCACCCGAGGTATAGCCACTTTCATCCCCCAACACGATCACCGAAAGAATGGACGCCAATCCAAACGCGGAGGCAATCGAGAAAGACCTTCTGGCAAACCCAATGTCCCGTCCTCTGAGGAGGAACCAGGAACTGATACCCAGAACGAACATCGATCCTGTCACATAGCCTGCGGCAACCGTGTGGACGAATTTCACTTGAGCAACGGGGTTAAAGAAGATGTCCGGGAAGCTACTCATCTCCATGCGGAGTGTTTCGTAGTTGAATTCAGCACCCACCGGATGCTGCATCCAACCATTCGCAATCAAGATCCAAAGCGCAGAAAGACTCGTCCCCAGAGCCAAAAGCCAGGTGACCGTGAGATGTTGAACTTTGGTCAGACGATCCCACCCAAAAAAGAAAAGACCTACAAAGGTGGATTCCAAGAAAAAGGCCATCCAGCCTTCACTCGCGAGGATAGGTCCAAAGATATCGCCCACGTAATGTGAGTAGTACGCCCAGTTCGTTCCAAATTGAAACTCGAGGGTCAGCCCCGTGGTGACCCCCATTGCGAAGTTGATACCAAAGAGTTTTCCCCAATAACGGGTCATATCCTTGTAGACCTGACGTCCCGTCATCACATAGACCGACTCCATGATGGCCAGCAGAAAGGTCATCCCCAAGGTGAGGGGCACAAATAGAAAGTGATAGAGCGCAGTGAGGCCAAACTGCAACCTCGAGAGGCTGACGATCTCATCTCCAGACATAGACATTCTCCAGAAACATCAATTAAGGGGCCGACATCAAGGACGTCATAAAATGGGCAGGGATATCCTTCTTTGGATGAACCGGTCTCCCCTCCCGATAAAAGAGAAAAAACCAAAGACCCAGCAAAAGCAAAACCTTGACCAGCAGTACGAAGGTGATTTCTCTCCGGTAGGCTTCCCGTCTAAAAAAATCCAACATGCATAAATCCTCGATAGACTGGCGTGCTGCGCTCTGGCCATAAACTTTCGAGCTTTATAGCCCATAAGCTTAAGCTTATCAATGATTGCGCCTCAGTTTTGTGACTCCGTCACTGAAGCCCAGCAAAATAATGCTTGAAGATGCACTTAAGTCAGTTTATTAGGTTTTAGATCGTGTTCAATTCATCAGTGCTCATTAAATTACCCGCCGTTGAGAAAACGTTGATGGGTCGCAGGGCGAAAAATAGCTTGCATCCGAAATGGGCACTGGATCTTAAATTGGATCCTGCGGAGCAAAAGGCGTACGCTCTAGATCCTTTTCAAGTGATTTGCCGAGCTGCCATGGCTGATAGAGAACTCTGGGCTCGTTATTTTCCCACCTTCGCCAAAAGCGAGGAATCGGCGGTCATTGAGCTGATGGGAGCCGCCAAGACCCTGAAGATACCCGCGGGGACCACTCTTTTTGAACCCGGCGGAAGCTGTCAGCACTATCTATTGGTCCTTGAGGGCGTCGCAAAAGTCCAGATCCTCACACCGGGTGGCAGAGAGCTTCTGCTTTATAAAGTGAATTCAGGCAACCCTTGTACCATGACGACCTCGTGCCTCCTGGGTGCGAGCGACTATCCGGCATTCGGTGTTGCAGAAACCGATATGACCGCATTCGCCATCCCATCCGAAGCGTTCAATCAGGCACTGAATCAATCAACTTTTTTTAGAGAATTTGTATTTAAGGGGTTCTCGAGCCAGATCGCCCGAATCATTGGCCGCATGGAGGAGTGGGTTGAAGGCGATATCGATCAGATGTTGGCGCGGACCCTCCTGCAATCCGCCACGGTCAATCAGGTCAGTAAGACACACCAAGAACTCGCTATTGCCATTGGTAGCGCCCGCGAAGTGGTCTCGAGACATCTCAAGCGCTTTGAGCAGCAAGGCTGGATTCGGTTGGGCCGAGGACAACTTGAAATCCTAAATCGTGAGCCATTGATCCAAATCGCTGGCGCTCTTAATGAATTTGGGACTAAAACCAATTGAGTTTGGTGGAAGCCTGCCAAAAACGTATAATGATCGACTAATACGCTAACGATCAAATCAAAACAAGGATCCACTTCGCTAATGAGCTTCTCTTTGACCGACCCCGTCTGTCGACCCAAGCCCAGCAAAACCGTGCTAGGCCTTGTCGCATTCTGGCTTATCGCAGGGCTCTCACCGGCTATCGCGACGGAGAAAGCCCCTACTCCCGAGGGCAACAAGGCGGAGGCGCATAAGGGGGGACACCCTTTAACCCTTGCAGAAGCCATCGATCTCGCTTTTTCTCAAAACCCGGATCTCACCGCGGCAAGCGCCCGAATTGGTGAGGCCGAAACCCGAGTGGCTCAGGTTGCTGCAGGGTTCTACCCAAAGTTAATGGCAAAAGTAGGCTACGACTACACGAATAACCCAGCCCTGGCGTTCTCCTACATCGTGGCACAAAGACGCTTCAATCTGGATCCCAACAATCCCTCCAATGCCATTAATAACCCAGGTTGGGTTGAAAATTTAAGACCCGAAGTCATTGGATCCATCAACCTCTATAGGGGCGGGCAGGACAGCTATCTTAAAATGGCGGCAGAACTTGGGGTGCAATCCGCGGAACTCGAACATTCGGCCATTCGGAACACGCTGGCTGCCGCAGTGACGTCAGCCTATTACGCGGCCGTTTCAGCCCCAAAACAACTGGAAGTGGCAAGACGATCCTCGGATACCGTTAACAAGGAGCTCCAGTTAACCCGTTCTCGGGTGAGCGAAGGAACCTCTCTTCGGGGGGATGCCCTGTCACTCGAAGTCAGAACCTCCGCCGCCAGTGAATCTGAACTCAAAGCCAAAAACGCCATCACCCTGTCGAGATCGGCCCTCAAAACCCTGCTAGGAAATTCTGCAGGGGAGTTGCCGGAACCCCGGGAGACCGATCTACCCACACCCGTGATCAAGGAATCCTTTAATACTTTTTTTGAACGCGCCATTAATCAAAGACCGGAGCTGGAAGCGGCTGGCCATCAGCTCAAAATGCGTCAACACGAACTGGATGCCGCGGAAGGCGCCCTGCTTCCTCGCGTCAATGCCTACGCAAGTTATGGCGGCAACAGCGCTACCTTGAGCCCCGCTGATGTAAAAGGCAACGGCTCCGTGGGCATCAATGCCGAAATGGATCTCTTTGCGGGTGGGGCCATCAACGCCACCATCTCAGCGGCCGAGCGGAGGGTCGTCGAGGCTCAGGCCGTCGAACAGAAAATGCGCTTGGAGGTGGAAAACGAGGTCCGTCAGGCCTATACCTCACTGCAACAGTCTCTCGAGCAAATTCAGGTCAGCGCGAAAGGTGCGACTGCCGCAGAAGAAGCGCTCCGTTTAGTCAGGGAGCAATATCACGGAGGCACCGCTACGGTCACGCGATACCTTGAAGCAGAGACGGATCGCGCCGATGCCTCACTTCGATCCATTCTGGCGCACTTTGAAGCTCAAGTTGCAGAAGCCCAGCTTCAAAAGGCCATCGGCCACTGGCGCTGAGAGGTTAGGGAGATCATGCACCGTCATATCCAAAAAATCGGCGACACCTTGGTGGATCTTTTCCATTATCTCGCCCTCTTTTGTATCGGATCGACCATCGTATGGTCCGCATTCCATGACTACCTCGGCATGATGCACGCAGGGCATGCAACGCTGGAGGACATTCTGCTGCTGTTCATCTATCTCGAACTAGGTGCCATGGTCGGCATCTACTTCAGAACCCGAAGGCTCCCCGTTCAATATCTGATTTATATTGCGATCACCGCACTCTCAAGACATCTAGTGATCGATGTGCAAATGGTCTCGGATAGCTTCCATCTTTCGCTGCTGCTCAGCATTGCTGGAGCAATCGGCATTCTGAGTCTTGCGATTTTGATTCTAACGTTTACCACCAAACGGTTCGGCTGCCCTGAAGAGGGACGGAGCACCATCTGGGACGCTGTCGAGTAATGCCATGCCAATCAGCTGCTTCAGCCCCAAGAACTGACCAAGGATACCGATGATCGATTTCTTTCAGCGCCTATCAGGCAAAACTAAGACATATCTCGGGGTCGCCCTGGGCCTTTCGATTCTACTGGTCTGGATGGAGGGGGGATTTGAACACAAGGCATCTCCCGGCAACACGGCAAAGAGCGAAGCCGGCCTCGATGCTTCCGCCGAGCGTTTTACGGTCATCCGCCAGGATACGGATGACCTCATGTCCTGGCCTGCCGAAGTCAAGGCACTGACCCTGACCGAGATTGCGCCCAAATACCCCAGCCGAATCCTCGAAATTCCGGTCCGGTCCGGAGAGGCCATCAAACGGGGGCAAGTGTTGGTACGTCTTGATGACAACGATGCCAAAGCGAGACTCGGACAAGCCAAGGCAGCACTTCTTTCAGCCGAAGCTCAGGCCAGTCGTGCCAGAGCGGATGCTCACCGGATCCATAATCTTTTTGAGAAAGAAGCGGCGACCCATCAGGACTATGACACCGCGATGGCCGCCAGTAAGTCCGGGGAAGCGCTGGCAAGCGAAGCCAGAGAGGCTGTCGCTCAAGCCGAAGCTTTACAAAACGAGATGTTCTTGAGGGCGCCTTTCGATGGATTTGTGGTTTCACGGAAACTTGAGCCCGGAGATATGGCAACACCCGGAAACGCCATTTTGACGGTCCAGCAATCACAGGTCCTAAGAATCGAGGCCGCTATCCCAGATTCCTGTAGCTCAGGTCTTCAGGTGGGCACCACCCTGCACGCCAAAATCGCAACGCCATCGATTGAGACTACGGCTCAAATCGATGAAATGGAACCTGCAGCCGATCCAAAAACGCATACGGTTTTGATCAAGGCCCGTCTCCCCGCCAATACCCCCGTCCAACCCGGTGCATTTGGCTGGTTGGAGCAGGGGTGTGGTAACGCAGCCATTCTGCTCATCCCTCAGGATGCGGTTTTGCATTCCGGCCAACTCGAACTGGTTCGGCTTTTGATTGACGATAAACCCCGCATCCGGCACATCAAAACCGGTAAACGCTTCGGAGATCGGATCGAAGTGCTCTCAGGTCTTAATGAGGGCGATGTCATTCTCAATAAGGGTCAACCGTAAATGGCAACGCCTATACAACCCAATGAGCGTGGTTTTACGGCCAAGATTGTCGAGATCTTCATTACCTCGAAACTCTCCCTGCTCTTTCTGATTGCTTCATTCCTCGCAGGCTTCGCAGCTCTGGTTCTGACCCCCAGAGAAGAGGAACCCCAAATTGTGGTTCCTGTATCCGATGTCCTGATCTCTGTTCCGGGTGCATCTGCAGAGGAAGTCGAAAAATTAGTCTCGACCCCTCTCGAATCCATGCTACGAGAGGTCGATGGCGTCGAATATGTCTACTCTGCATCAAGAGAAAATGAGGCCCTCGTGACGGTCCGCTTCTTTGTCGGAGAGGACCGCGAAGACAGCCTGGTCAAGGTCTGGAATAAGCTGATGTCCAACCAAGACCGTATCCCCTCAATCGTTGCCAACTGGAGCGTCAAACCGGTCGAAATCGATGATGTCCCGATTGTGACCCTGACACTCTCCTCACCCAACCCCATTTATGACTCCACCAGCCTTCGTCGCTTGGCGGATGAAATGAAAGATAAGCTCTCAAGAGTCGAAGATACCGGCCGAATCACCGTCGTGGGGGGTGAGACCCGAACGCTGAAAATTTATCCAGACCCTTCTCGTCTCGCCAATTTTGACCTGAGCCTTCTGGAAGTGATGGACGCCCTCAAGAAGGCCAATGTCAACTTAATGGCTGGAAGCTTTGACCGAGGCAATCAAGCCCTTCGCCTCGATGCAGGCCCCGCCTTCACCCATCCTGAGGAGCTTGTCCAAACCCCCGTCAAAGTCCATAACGGCCGGACGATCTTCCTGAGAGAAATTGCCCGCATTGAGGACGGCCCTTCCGAATCCACCCAGTACACCCGTATCGGGTTTGGTCCTGCGCATGAAGCCAGCCGAACCCTACTTGGAGAGGAATCCTCAACCCATAAAGCGGCCCCAAGCGAACATGAGGAGCGCACAGCGGTCACCATTGGAATTGCCAAGCGGAAGGGTGCCAATGCCGTTGCCGTCTCAGAACAAGTCATTGAGAGCGCCAAATCGCTCTATGAAGAACTCATTCCAGACGATGTCACGGTCACGGTGACACGTGACAATGGGGAAACGGCGAACCACAAGGTCAACGAGCTGGTGAAACATCTGATGATTGCCATCGTGACCATCATCATCCTGTTGGCCTTTGCTCTGGGCAATAAGGAAGCCTTTATTGTGGCGCTGGCGGTCCCCATGACGCTTGGCATTACGCTGCTCTGCGATTACATCTTTGGCTATACCATCAATCGCGTGACGTTGTTTGCGCTCATCCTCTCACTGGGGCTTCTCGTGGATGATCCCATTGTGGATGTCGAAAATATCTTTCGCCATTTTCAGCTTAAAAAGGAGCCTCCGCTCGAAGCCACGTTAACGGCTATCGACGAAGTTCGACCGCCCACCATTTTTGCCACCTTCACCGTCATCGTCTCATTCCTTCCGATGTTCTATATCACCGGAATGATGGGCCCCTATATGGCCCCAATGGCGTTTAACGTTCCCGTTGCCATGCTGGTTTCACTTCTGGTGGCCTTTACGGTGACTCCCTGGGCCAGCTATCACCTGCTCCAGAGTGAATATGGAAAAGGTGGACACGGAGAAGGCGAAGAAGATGGTCTCTATCGGTTTTATCAGAAAACCCTGGGGCCCATGCTGGAACAACCCGAGAAGGCGCGTAAATTTCTTCTCATCGTGCTTGCCGCTTTCGTGGCATCGGCGCTTCTGGCCGTCTATCGCGTAGTTCCCCTGAAACTTCTCCCCTTCGATAACAAGAATGAACTTCAACTCGTGATCGACATGCCCCGGGGATCCACGCTCGAAACCACCGACGGTGTTGCGCGTGAGCTGGGCCGATATCTTGAAACCGTGAATGAAGTTACGGATTTTGAAACCTACGTGGGATCAGGCTCACCCATGGACTTCAATGGCATGGTGCGGCACTACTACTTAAGGCATGAAGCATTTCAGGGAGATATTAGGATCAATCTCCTCCCCAAAGAAAACAGGAAGCAGCAATCCCATGAGATTGCCCTCAGAATCCGCCCCGCCATTGAAGCCATAGGCCAGCGCTTCGGGGCCAATATCAAGATTGTGGAAAGCCCCCCGGGCCCTCCTGTCCTCTCCACCTTTGTCGCAGAAGTGTATGGTCCCTTGGATGCCAGCAACGATGACTTGGGCAAAGTGACCGAAAATGTCCGGAGTTTAATCAGCGGGATCAGTGGCGTTGTGGATGTCGATGACTATGTCGATGAGCCACAAACCACCCTCCATTTTCGACTCGACCGTCAAAAGGCAGGGCTTTTGGGTGTGACGGTTGAAAGTGTGGCAAAGACCCTTCAATCTGCCCTTCAAGGCACCGATTCAGGCACTGTTCACGTCGATTCAGAGAGGCTGCCCTTAGTCATAACAGTCCGTCTGGATCGAACGCAACGCTCCTCCGTCGGGGATTTAGGTGCACTCCGCGTTCGTGCGGCCGATGGAGCTTTGATTCCCATCCAGACACTGGGGACTCTGACAGAAGAGCCTACGGACAGAACGATCTACCATAAAAACCTCAAGCGCTTAAATTACGTCATCGCTGAAATGGTAGGTCGTGAACCCGTCGAGGCGGTACTGGATTGGGGGGATCTCGCTGAAGATCATCCACTCCCCAAGGGTTACCATGTCGATCTTGCGGGAGAAGGCGAGTGGAAAATTACCGTCGATGTCTTTAGGGACCTCGGCCTTGCCTTCGGCGCGGCGCTGCTCATGATTTATGTCCTCCTGGTGGCTCAGACGGGATCGCTTGGAATGCCGCTCATCATCATGGTGGCCATTCCGCTCACGGTGATTGGCATCATGCCCGGCTTCTGGCTTTTGAACGTTTTTTTCACAGAACCTGTCGCGGGCATCGACAATCCGATCCTCTTCACGGCCACCGCCATGATTGGAATGATTGCGCTTGCGGGCATTGTTGTTCGGAACTCCATCATTCTCATTGATTTCATTCAGCGGCTCCGAGAACAGGGGCGCGCACTCAATGATGCGCTGATTGAGGCGGGTGCCACCCGAATGCGACCTATTTTCCTGACGGCGGGCGCCGCCCTTTTTGGTTCCTTCATCATCACCCTGGACCCCATTTTTTCTGGATTGGCCTGGAGCTTCATTTTCGGGATTTTTGCTTCGACCGCTTTTTCCCTCTATGTGGTTCCGGTGGTGTATTTCATGATCAACCGAAGCCATCATGAGAAAGAACCCCAAAATCCTTCCACCCTTCAGAACCCTCTTTCGGGAGCATCAAAATGACTACGGATCGAATCGTTAGAATTGTTGCAGGACTTTTTGTCCTCATATCTTTGAGCCTCGGCCTTGAGGGAAGCCCCCTCTTTGTCGATGCCCGTTGGCTTTGGTTTACCGCATTTGTCGGTGCCAATCTTTTCCAGAGCGGCTTCACCCAGTTTTGCCCGCTGGAGATCATCCTGAAGAAGCTGGGCGTTAAATCGGGCTGCTCAACATCAGCTTGAACTCAACCACCACAAAGGCGGCAGTGCCTTTCTCTTAGAGGAGAACCCCATGGCTAAAATTGTAATTGTTGGAGCCGGCATCGGCGGCATTCCAATGGCCTTCGAAATGAAGGAAAACGCCCGCAAGCAGGACGAGGTTGTCGTCATTGCGGATACCCCAACCTTCCACTTCGTCCCATCCAACCCTTGGGTTGCCGTTAACTGGCGTAAACCCTCAGATATCAAGGTTGAGCTGGCCCCCGTCTTCAAGAAAAAGAAGATCACCTTTATTCAGCAAAAGGTTACAAAATTCAAACCGGAATCGAACCAGGTCGAACTGCAAAATGGTGATCATGTCGATTATGACTACCTCATCATTGCAACGGGCCCAAAGCTTGCGTTTGACGAAGTGCCTGGACTGGGTCCAGATGGCCACACCCAGTCCATTTGTCACGTGGACCACGCAGGACCTTCGGGGGATTCATGGAATGAATTCGTCAAGGACCCAGGCCCCATCATCATCGGTGCCGTTCAGGGGGCTTCCTGTTTTGGCCCTGCATATGAATATCTCTTCATTGCAGAAACCGATCTTAGAAAGCGCAAAATCCGCGACAAGGTCAAAATGACCTACGTGACCTCAGAGCCCTACATTGGACATCTAGGTCTTGGCGGTGTGGGTGATACCCGTGGACTCCTCGAAAGCGAACTTCGTAACAAGCACATCAACTGGATCTGCAATGCCAAAGTCGACAAGGTCGAGAACGGCATCATGTATGTAACCGAAGTCGATGAAAGCGGACAGGAAAAGAAAAAGCACGAACTGCCCTTCAAGCACAGCATGATGCTGCCCGCCTTCAAGGGTATTGATGCCGTTTTCGGTATCGACAAACTCGTCAACCCCAGAGGGTTTGTCATCGTGGATGAACACCAAAGAAACCCAACTTTCAAAAATGTCTATTCCATTGGTGTCTGTATCGCGATTCCCCCATTGGAGCAGACACCTGTTCCCACTGGAACTCCCAAAACGGGTTACATGATCGAATCCATGGTCACGGCAACCGCCCACAACATCCGTGAAGAGTTGGATGGGAAGGAACCCAGCCATAAGGGGACCTGGAATGCGCTTTGCCTTGCAGACTTTGGTGATGCCGGCGTCGCCTTCCTCGCAATGCCCCAGATTCCACCTAGAAACGTTCAGTGGTCCTCAAGTGGCCGCTGGGTTCACTGGGCCAAGATCGCTTATGAAAAGTACTTCATTCGCAAGGTCAGAAAGGGCATCAGCGAACCGACTTACGAACGCTTAACGTTGAAGGCAATGGGAATTATGCGACTCAAAAAGTAGCATTAAGCTTTGCGCCTCAAAGCCCCCGAAGGTGCTGAATGGCCTTTGGGGGCTTTTTTATGTCTCTCTTAAAATACACCCGGATTCAAGACGCGCTAGAATGCAGTCAACTTAAACGAGTTCTTGCCCATCCGTGAAACGACGCGCTCAACACTTAACTTTGGAATCCCTGATCAATGCCGTGGGACGCTCCGTTGTTGTGCTCATTCAAAGACTCTACTACCGGGCAGTCGAATCCTCAGGCCATCACAAGCGGGATATTCTGGTCACCCGCGTTGAGCAGGCACGGGATAGTTTGGTTGAAGCCAAAACCCAATTTCAAACTGCACTCGAAAAATTCAGCCAACTCACCCGTTTCGATGGGGGGGAACTGGAAACGGTCTACCGTGACCTTAAGCTTGAATACGATTACAGCCAGGCCAAGGCCTTGGCGGTTCAAAGCAGAATTGATGCCGTTCAGGATGTCGCCATGGCCCTCTTTTCAGAGTGGGAAAGTGAGCTCGATGAATACAGCAACCGATCGCTCAGAAACAGTAGCCGACAGAAACTCAAACTCACTCAGCAGCACTACACCCAGCTCCTCTCCGCCATGCGTAAGGCGGAGCAAAAAATATTCCCTGTCCTCAGAGTTTTTCAGGACCAAGTCCTTTATCTCAAACACAACCTCAACGCCAAGGCGATCGCATCTCTAGAACATGAACTTGGCACCCTAACGGTTGGTGTTTCGGGCCTTATCGGTGCCATGGAGCGCTCCATTTCGAGGGCCGATGATTTTGTGACCTCCTTGAGCGGTCAGGAACCCAAAGCCCTTCCCCGTCGAACAAAAGACTAAGCCCCCCAATCGTTCATCTCCCAAGAGAGATGAAACCCCATCTCTCAGCACAAAATCCCGCTTTACGTTTCGGTGCGATACGTGTTTAATGCATTTCGCACCTATGTGGTGCGCATGATGCCAGGAAACCTTTTGCCTTTTGGGATCTTTGCTATGGCTTACAGAAGGATCATTTTGTCGCTAGTGGCGCTATCGCTACTCAAAGTCACGACCGCTACTGCAGGACTTCCTGAAATTAACGCGGAGGAGGCCAAGCACTGCCGGCTGGTGGGCAATGTAGAAGCGACATCAGGCTATGGCAAGAATGCCCGATGGCAGCCCATCGCTAAGGCCAACGCCGGCCGAAAAGCAGAAGCATTAGGTGCAACGCACCTCGAAATCACAAGCATGA
>CAYFLM010000036.1:0-15541 GCA_964343925.1 uncultured Methylococcus sp. | reverse complement strand
AGCAGATTCATACTCTGCCCATGATAAAGACCTAAAAACACAAGTGTCGGCGCAACCATGAGTGCCATCTGGGCACTGCCCCCCATAGTGATGCCTAGCGCCAGTTCAAGTTTGTCATTACTCGAAAAACGAATCGCATTCATAAGCTCGGACGCATTTCCCAAAAGGGCTAGGACAAAAACCCCTAGGAACATGGGTGTCAAGCCGGATGATGCGGTCGCTGGGGTGATGGAACCTGTCATGATTTCGCTAATATATGTGAGGATCAGCGTTACAAGGGCAAGAATGATAAAAGCCGTATTTCTGCTCCAGCTCGGTTCTTCCTCATCATTCGAGGAGTCTATTCGAACAATTTCTAGAGCATCATCCCCATCCGTCGTAGGCCGCTCGGGAAGGAATGTGATAACAACTGAAATGAGGTAAACCGCAAAAAGAAGAATCGAGATCTCAAGGCTAATCTCTCGCTCTGAATCAGTGCTGAAGTCAAAAACATCCGGTATCACAAGGCCAAAGATGGCTAGCGCGAGCAGGCCGCTGTGCCCCCTGAAAGAATCAAGGTCGAAAACAATTTTTCGATTTATTCCACGCTTCATGCAGGTCAGTAGGGAAAGACCAAGACCAAGAAGGAGATTCCCTATGATAGATCCCGTAATGGAGGCCTTAACCATGTCAACAAGGCCCTGTTTGAGGGCGAAATACCCAATTATGATTTCGGGGGCATTGCCGAGGGATGCATTAAGTAATCCACCGACGGTGGGCCCCATGTAAAAAGCCAAAGCTTCAGTCGACTCACCTATTAATTTCGACAGAGGAATAATGGAGAGTGCTGATCCGATAAAAATGTACAGGGGCTCGGCCCCGACCCTGTCTAGATAAAAGGTCACCGGAATTAGGGCTAAGAGCCAGTTTAGATTGGGTCGCATGTGCCGCCTCATTTTTCGGGGAAATACTCAAGGATCTTAAGTCTCTTTTTTTCTGCTAACAATCTATCTTCAACGATCTGGTAAGCGGGATCTTATTTTGTCTTGAAGTCCAGTAACAGGTATTAGGGTCCGGTTTTAGGTAAAAATGGAGCAGTGTCCTGCGTCCCCTTAGTTAATAGCCTAAGTTATGACTAGGCGGTTTGTTTTGTACGACTGGCCTAGGTTCACTCCTGGTTCAAAATCCTAGGATCACCCATTGTGAAGTCTTACTACACGAGTAAAATCGGGTTGGCTCTGAACTGAGCGAAACCATAAAACAAGAAAACAATGGAGAAGAGATATGTCCGAAGATTTAGCTTTTAAAATCCAGTTAGGCCTTGTTCTTCCTCAAATGGAGGCAAAGCTTAGTTCTGAGTTATCCACCATCGTTGAAAGTTTGGTGACCACTCTAAAAGCAGGAACCGATGAAGGAGAGGCTTTGGACATGGGGTCAGTTAAGGATCTCATTATGAGAGACTTCGACATTTTCCTCACCAACTCAATCATTCCTCCAATCGAGAAGAAGTTTTCGCCAGCAGCCCCAGAGGCAACTGTATCCGACCAAACGGACGATGCTGCTGAATAGTCTCTAAAAACAACGGCAGGGCAGGGATCTATGAAAATAAACCCACTTCGGTGGGTTTATTTTTGAGATGAGCTCTCATTTTCCGCTAAAAAGGGGTTGGGGACGAAAATAGCCAATCAAGCCTGGGCGAAACAGAACCGTTGGATAGGCTGGGGTGCGTGTTGATAAAGGAACTCAAAACGCATGCGAATGTTAAATTCAGGGAGTTGGAAACATGTGGATTAGTGATGGAGATTGGTGAAAAATTAGAAAAGGCGATCATCGATTCAGTTAAAGGTTCCATGCTAATCGAAGGCTTCAAATCTGATCAATCTGAGAGCGTTAAGGAGCAGGCAAGACAATTGATGAAACAGCATCATTTCAAAGTATCAGGCTGGCGTGAAGTTACGCAGTTTGCTTGTTATAACACTCCAAGCAAAATCATTTGTGGGTGAGTGAAGTCAGAGGTCATGGCGGATTGCGCGAGGCATGTTGTTTGTATATCCTGTATATACTACCAGCTCGACGGAGACCCCCATGCTGACCCGTGTTTTCAAAAGTGGCAATTCACTTGCCGTACGTATCCCCAAGGAACTGGCCATCGTTGAAGCTTCACAGGAAGTCGAGATCGAGCTCATTGGTAACACTCTCTTAGTGCGCCCAGTGGCCCAACAAAATCTGGACGATCTGGAGGATATCCTGTCGTCCTTTCCACAAAGTTTTATGGCCGACGGACGTGACTTTCACGAGCAGCATGAGCGTGAATGGCTGGCTCCACGCAAGGACGAGTCCTGATGCGTTATTTACTGGATACCAACATCTGCATTTACCTGATGAAGGTTCACCCACCGGAAGTGGTTGAGCGATTCAGGCGGATCCCCATGGGGCATGTTGGAATGTCTGTAGTGACTTATGCAGAGCTACGGCATGGCGTTGAACGTTGCCCTCCAGTCGATAGGGTCTTAGCCGAGAAGGCACTAGACCGGTTTCTAATGCTCGTTCCAGTAATTGCTCTGGATCAGCGCGCTGCTGAAAGCTATGGCGTCATCGCTGCCGCCGTACGAGACCGCCGCCGTGACGCACTGGACAGGCTGATCGCCGCTCACGCCATAGGTATGGGTGTCACTCTTATCACCAACAATGAAGCCGATTTCAAAGATTATCCAGGCCTAAGCGTAGAAAACTGGGTTACCCAACCCACAGGGTAGACGCGACCGCCTGTATTAGGCGGGCGTAGGGATTCTCAAGGCCGGAAACTCATCGAGTCACTCCCACGACGAGGCAGTCTATTCTTTGGACTTAAATGTCCGAAAGCAATCTATGCAAAGGCACGATGAATAAGCCTGTCCAACTTTGGCTCTATCCTTTTCTGTGAGATCGACCTTTTTGCACTCGCAGGAGTTAATTTCGTCTGAACGGCAGATAAAGCCATTACCGCACCTAGGGCAACGGCTTAATTCGCCTGATTCAGGCTTTGAGTCACTTACCTTCCATCCATTCTTCCAAGTTATTCAGGTCCGTTTTGACCTTCTCCTCACTTTGTTCGGATACGGGATAACCCTTTCTGGAGGCCAGCGCAATCAACTCTGCCAGGGGGAGCGTAGAGAGATCAGAGCCGCTTTCTTTAGCCAACAGTGAGACCAAGCGTTGTCTGAAGCTTCGGGAAAGGGGCGTTGTCATGGTGAATTATGATCATGGCTAAGTCGTTGTTTGACTGTACACCTCCAAAAAGGGGCCATCAATTAAATATTCAAATAACACAACGAAATATCACAAAATATAAAACGTGATACCATGAATGCACAAACAAGAATCATGGAGATCTCCCATGTCGTTCGTGCGCCTTTGCCCCTTTCTTTGCCTTTTCCTCCTAACCGCCTGCGGTCCTAAGGCTCCCATCAAGCCAGAAGGAGACTTTGTCGCGATTAATCCTTTTCCGGAATCCGTAGGTCATTTTGGGAAACACCCGCCTGCGGATGCCTTCGAATACGCCTTCAAGGGCGATTTGGGTGAGGCGCTGATCGTTCTCCAAAAGCTTCAGCCTCAACTCTTGGTTCGAGCGCCCAAGGGAACGCCTTATCCCGTCCACGTTGAAGCAGATCTAAAGAATGTCACCTTGACGGAGGTGTTGACGGTTCTAAGAGATAGCACGATCAAGGAAGCCACACTCGACTTCAATACGAGTGCCAAGAAGGGTCGTCCTTTCGCTCAAGTCATTTACTTCAAGAAGTGAGGAGAGGCGGGATGAAGACGAGCGATGCCTTCGACCACTACCAAAAGGAAGTCCTCTCCTGGGAAACTCATCGGGTGTTGGAGCTCCAGCAATCTAAAACCATCGCTTGGCGAGTGACTACGGGGGCATCCGTCATGGCGGTGGCTGCCATGGTCGCACTTGCTGGCATGACGCCCTTGAAGACGGTTAAGCCCTTCGTGATTCGGGTGGATAACACGACCGGGATCGTGGATGTGGTCTCTGAACTTAAAGAGGCCAAGACTAACTATGACGAAGCCATCAACAAATACTTCGTTCAGTGGTATGTCCGCTATCGTGAGGCCTACAGCTTTGACCTTCTGGAAGACTACTACTTCGCAGTCGGGGCCTTGTCTTCACCCATAGAGCAAAAGCGATATCTCAAAGAAATCGAGACTTCGAATCCCGAGTCTCCCATCAAGCGCTACGGAAAAACAGGCCGTATCCGGATTGATATCAAGTCCATCAGCTTCTTAAAACCCACTGTCGCCCTAGTTCGCTACACCCAGATTCTTGAAAGAGGCGCGGATCAGGAAGAGCGAACTCATTGGGCCGCGACCCTCACCTTCCAATATGGGAATGCCCCAGCTTCTGAAAAGGTCAGGGGCGTAAACCCTCTTGGGTTTGAAGTCACCGATTACCGCGTTGATCCTGATGCTGCCTTGGTGGAGTAACGATGAACATTTTGAAAGCTACATTTTGCGTCACTCTGGCGGTAGGTTTGTTGTCCATGGCTCAAGCCGAAGTGCTTCCCCCTAAAGGGAAGACGGACGGGCGGATTCGTCAGGTCGATTACGATCCCATGAATGTCATTCGCCTCGTAACCCAATTCGGGGTCTCTACCCATGTTCAGTTTCCGGATGATGAGACTGTTCAGGATGTGGCCGTAGGGGACGATCAAGCGTGGAAACTCGTCCCGAGGCGCAATCACCTCTTCATTAAGCCCGTGGCTGAAAAGGCCGATACCAATGTGACGGTCGTCACCAGCAAACGAACGTACAACTTTGCCCTCACGGTGAAGGCTCCCGGGAATGGGGTGGATCCCAGCTGGTCCGATGCGGATCTCATCTACACCCTCTATTTCCGCTACCCATCAGAAGAAAAGAAAAAGAAGGAAACCGCAAAGAAAGAAAAGCAGCAAAAGGAAAATGAGGCCGTGCTTCAAGCAGAGCTTGAACAAAAGACCCCCATTCGGAACATCAACTATTACCGGCAGGGGAGCGATCTCATTGCCCCCGTGGAAGCCTGGGACGATGGACGATTTACTTATCTGAGCTTTGCTCAGGTCCAGGATATTCCAGCGGTCTATATTGAAGAGAGCGATGGCAAGGAAGCTCTGGTGAATACCACCTTCCAGGATCGAGCGACTCTGGTTATTCAGCGGGTGGTCCCACAGCTCATTTTAAGAGACGGCGATCAAGTCGTACGGATCGAAAACCGGTCCTTCAATCTAGAACAAAAATGGCCTGAAACGGGAACCATCTCGCCCACCATCAAGCGGGTCGAAAAGACAGGAGGCCCCGCGTGACGGAATCTCAAAGACCGGATGTTTATGCCTGGGTTCAAAAGGGCGGTGGCCGTCATACCTTTCTGGGCTTTAGTCTCATCACTGTCTTTTCAGTGATCGCTTATGTCGCCTTTGGTGTTGGAGGAGAGAAACAGGGGGCTGATACCGAGAAGGATCTGTCGAAAGCCGCAAAGTCCACTTTGCCTATATTGGACAAAGCCCAGATTGCCTTGGCCATCACGCCCAAAGCCCCACCGCCTCCCCCGAATATTTCGGGTGTAGCGGAGGAAAAGCCCAGCGCACCGAAATCACCCTCTACCCCTGACTGGATCAACCGTAAGAGAGCAGGGGGCATGATCATTCAGACGAATGCAGGTGGAGAAGTCCCACCCCCTCCTAAGCCGACCTCGTCTTCACCCGATAAACCCCAAGGTCAAAACGATTCTTTCTCATCGAACCTCGTTACTGAAAAACGAAAAGGCGTGAGCGCGAGCAAGATCGGAGATCGAAACTTCATCATTACCCAAGGCTCTGCTTTGGATTGTGTCCTTGAGACGGCGCTCGATACCAGCCTCCCCGGTATGGCGACCTGTAAGCTCTCTCGGGATGTTTATTCCGATAACGGCAAAGTGGTCCTCCTGGATCGCGGAAGCCAGCTGATTGGGGAATATACGAACTCTGTTAAGCAGGGCCAATCCCGTGTCTTCGTGGTCTGGACCCGAGCCAAGACGCCGGAAGGGGTTATCATCAATCTCGATTCCCCAGGCGCGGATGCTTTGGGAAGAGCGGGCCTCGATGGTTGGGTCGATAACCACTTTATGGAGCGCTTTGGCGCTGCGATCCTTATGTCCTTCGTGCAGGACACAGCGATGGTGCTCACGGCTGCAGAAGCCAGTAAGGGGAATGGCTCAACCACGGTCTTTAGTGGCTACGGCAACATGGGGACGGGGGCCTCGAATGTGGCCTCTAACATCCTCAACTACACGGCCAATATTCCACCTAATGTCATCAAGAATCAGGGTGACAGTATCCGGGTGATGGTCGCCCGTGATCTAGATTTCTCCCCGGTGTATTCACTTGAGAAGCTGAGTCATGGCGGTGGCTGAAGCACAGGCCACCCCCATGCTGGAAGAATACCTAAGACCCATTCGTCTCCTCCTGAATGGGGATGTCACAGAGGTCTGTGTGAATCGTGCAGGTGAAGCCTGGACGGAATCTCGGGAAGGCTGGAGGTCTCATCCACTCGATATGGATGAGGCCCGGCTGTTTCAACTCTCTCGCCTCATCGCAACGGCCAATAAGAAGGCCATTTCCGAGCTGGCACCCATCCTCTCAGCTTCGCTCCCCACAGGAGAGCGGGTTCAGATTGTGGTTCCGCCTGCAGCGGCCCAGATCTCAATTACGATCCGTAAGCCCTCGAAGGTCCATAAGACCCTGGAAGAGCTCGAAGCCGAAGGCGCATTTCAAAAAGCCGAAACGGGGGTGAGTGGTCTCAAAGACTATGAAGTTCAGCTCCAGGCGCTCTTGAAAGCAGGCGAGATCAGGGCCTTCCTGACGCTCGCTGTTGAGACCCATCGGAATATCCTCATCTGTGGGAAAACAGGATCCGGAAAGACCACGATGACCCGAAGTCTTTCGGGGATCATCCCCAAATCAGAGCGCCTCGTGACCATCGAAGATGTTCATGAGCTCTTCCTAATAGACCACCCCAATAAGGTCCATCTTTTCTTCGGGCGAGACCAGAAGGACGGCGTGACGGCGAAGCAGGCGCTCGCGTCCTGCCTTCGCATGAAACCCGATCGGATTCTCCTTGCTGAACTTCGGGGCGATGAATCCTGGGACTACATCAAGTCCATCAATACCGGGCACCCCGGATCCATTACGACGATGCATGCGAACGGGGCTTTTGAAGCCTTTGATCAGCTCACGGCCCTCGTCAAAGATAGCCCGCAAGGCGCGCATTTAGATGCCGCCCATATTCGTCAGCGTCTCCTCACCACACTGGATGTGGTGCTCTTCTATGCGCATTGGAAGCTCAAAGAGATCTGGTTCGATCCAGCACTGAAATATCGGAGCCTGGATGCCTAGCCTTTTGATGGTCTTTCTCTTTGGGATCGGGTTTCTTGTGGTCTGGCTCTCATTGGCAGGGGCGGCTCTTTTGATCCTGATCCATCGACCTCTAGCGGAGTGGGGTGTCACCACCTTCATTCAATACGCCTGGTTCTTTTGCGACCGCATTCAGGATCCTCTTTTTCTTTCTGGGCTCCTCGCCTTTGTGGGCATCACTTTGCCGATCGCCTGGTTTCTTCATGGCCGGGAAAAACCTCTCTATGGCACCGCAAAACTCGCGAGTCTCTTTGATACCCGAAAGGCAGGTCTCTTTGCAGAAAGAGGCATCGTCCTCGGGAAGAAGGGAGGAAAGCTCCTTGTATTCGGTGGGGCTCAACATGTCCTCATGTCAGCCCCGACCCGAAGCGGAAAGGGGGTTGGGATTGTGATCCCGAATCTCCTTCACTGGCAGGACTCCGTTGTTGTATTGGACATCAAACAGGAGAACTGGAATATCACCAGTCGTTATCGGGCGAAGGCTCTCAAACAGAACTGTTACCTCTTTAACCCCGCTGCCGCCGATGGCCGGAGCCATCGCTATAACCCCCTCACCTATATCGAGCGAGGGGATCCTGGAAAGAGGATTGATGATGTCCATAAGATTGCAGGGATGCTCTTCCCCGATCGAGAGGGAACGGATGTCATCTGGACTGCAACCCCGAGGGCCCTTTTTACAGGGATTGTGTCCCTGCTCCTGGATCTCGAAGGAGAGTCAGGGGCACCCCCCGTCACGATTGGTCAGGTCCTAAGGGAATCCCTCAAAGATGGGGATGGGGCTCAATACTTTGCGGGCCTTCTTGATGAGCGAAAGCGAGGAGGCAAACCCCTATCAGAAGCAACGCTTGCTGGGCTCAATAGCTATATCTCCATCCAGTCCGAGAACACCCGGGCGGGCGTCTTGGGGAGCTTTAGATCGAGGCTCGAAATCTGGCTAAATCCATTGGTGGATGCTGCAACCGCTGGAAATGATTTTGATCTTCGAGAGCTCCGTACCAAGCCCATGTCGGTCTATCTTGGGGTGACCCCAGATAACCTTGATCGGATGGGCCCTGTGTTGAATCTCTTCTTTCAGCAGCTCATCGACCTCAATACCCGTTCCTTGCCGGGTTATGGTGAAAAAGGGAAACACCAGTGCCTCCTCCTCATGGACGAATTCCCCTCCTTGGGGAAGGTCTCGATCCTCAATAAGGGCATTGCCTATATCGCTGGCTACGGGCTTCGAATGCTCCCCATCATTCAAAGCCCCTCTCAGCTCGTGGATGTTTATGGCCGGGATGCCGCGCAGACCTTCCAGAGTAATCATGCGGTCTCGATCATTTTTCCACCCAAAGCCTCAGAAACTCAGACCGCAAGGGATATTTCAGAGTGGCTCGGTTATGAAACCGTGACTTCCCGCTCAAGATCCAGAGGGCAGGGGATCTTCGTCAAAAATCGTCAGGCGAGTGAGAGTCTTTCTCATCAAAGAAGAGCCTTGCTACTTCCTCAAGAAATTACAAGCTTAGGAGCCAAGGTAGAGCTCGTCATTGCCGAGAACACACCGCCCATCAAGGCTGAGAAGATTCGCTACTTCGAAGACCGATTCTTCCTCAAAAAGCTCGCGCGGGTCTCAAGATCTCTTGCCGCCAACCGATCGATCCAAGGCCTCAATGCTGCTATTGGGAGTGGCAGCCTTGCGATGGACGTTCCCCTCATCAGGAACGCACGTTCAACATTCCCTCAAGGAGAAATGTAATGGATCTATTCAAGCAAAGAGAATTGATAAAAGCCGTTTCGGATAAGTATCGCCGGTTAGATGCTGGCGAGAGCGTGGAATTTACGAAAGAAGAGGCTGAGGTTGCAGGAGCCTTTGTCGAAGATGCCATTCGATTCGAGGATGTCGATCACTACGATGAAGCGGTGAAGCACCATGAAGAATGACACCGCACCAAAGGCAAATGGGGCTCAAAAGAAACCATTCAACGAGGAAGTCGCGGATCGGTTGGTGGAGCAGATCAAGGCTGGAACGGCCCCCTGGCAAAAACCTTGGGAGCCGGGTGAAGAAGTCCTGCCGCATAACGCCAGTACCGGGAATCGATATAGGGGTTTCAATGCTATCTGGCTGATGGCTCAGGGCCGTGAAGATAGCCGTTGGCTGACGTATAAACAGGCGCAAGAGATGGGTGCGCAAGTCAGGGTCGGGGAGAAGGGGACGACCATCCAGTATTGGAAGTTTGAGGATACTCGAGCGAAGAAAGACAAGCGGGGGAAGATCATCAAGGACAAGGAGGGTAATACCGTCTTCGAATCCTACCGACGGGGAAAACCAAAATCGTTCTATTCCACGGTCTTCAATGCCGAGCAAATCGAAGGATTGCCTCCCATCAATGAGAAAAGATCGCCTGACTGGAACCCTCTCAAACGAGCTGAAGGCATTCTGCATGCGACCGGCGCACGGATTTTTCACAAATCTGGCGATACGGCTTATTACAGCCCGGTTCAGGATGTGATCGTCCTCCCTGAACGGCATCAATTCAAAGAGCGATCGGGTTATTACGCCACAGCGCTGCATGAGGTGGGTCATTGGACCGGCCATTCATCCCGTTTGGATCGAGACCTTTCTCATCCTTTCGGGAGTGATGGGTACGCTAAGGAAGAGCTTCGGGCTGAGATTGCCTCATTCATTCTGGGAAATGAGGTGGGCGTTGGACATGACCCAAGTCGCCATGCCGCTTATGTAGGTTCTTGGATCAAAGCGATTCGCGATGATCCGAATGTTCTTCAGAGAGCCGCTTCGGATGCTGAAAAGATAGTCGGCTTCATCAAGGATCTTGAGCAGAAGCGGAACCAGAGCATTCATTTGGCTGAGACACAGTATTCGGCCATCAAAGCCTCACTTCAGCTACCGGGGCAGGTAGCTGAACAGGCTTTCAAAGTTGATAAGGCACTTGTTCGGTTCGAACATTGCGAACTTACCCCTTGATTGCTAAGTCAGATGATCCACCGACTCTAGTGTGATACATTGTCTTACGTGTTTCTGGAGGTTTCAAAATGTCTACACTAACCATCCGACTCGACGACCAACTCGACACATTACTGAGCCGGTTGGCAGAGCGGAGCCACCGTACCAAGAGTGAGTTGGTGCGTGAAATGCTGCGCCGGGAGGCGGCCCTTGAGGAGCTGAGACAAACTCGAGGGCTCTTGAAGCCCTACGCAGAGCGGGCGGGATATCTTTCAGATGAAGATTTTTTCCGCGATTTTTCGTGAAAGTATTCATCGATACCAACGTTTGGTTGAGCGGTCGATTCTGGCCCGGTCTATGTGCGGAGCTGCTGGAGGCACTGGTCGAATTAGATGTGACGATTCTGCTTGACCAGCACGTTCTGGAAGAATTTAGGCGAATTGCCCTGGAAAAACTAAGAGTAGATAGCAGTATCCTGGAGCAAACGGACGTGTTTTTCGAACGCTATACCATCACTTTACCTGCAGCAAAGACTCCGTCGCCGGATGTTCCCGATCCGGACGATGCTTGGATTATTGCCGCTGCCCTGACAGCAGGAGCAGATTGGTTTGTGACGGGTGATAAGGCACTTTTGGATATGGGGCATGCTTCAGGCATGCCGATCATTCATCCGCGTCAGGCCTACATGAGGCTGAGAGGACTGAATTGAAGGATTCGAAACCGCCACTGATTCCTAAAGAGAAAAGCCAATGAACGGGACTGGCAACAATTTTGGCAAAGGATTTACAAGACTTCCTCTGAATTGGCGGGGGTGATAGGAACTATTGGGGTAAGGATGAGATCTTGTTCCTGTTGTTCTTCATAGGGCACGAGAGTTGAAGAGCCATTTGGGTTCATGATCAGAAACGCTTTCTCCAAGGGCAATACGGTGTAGGTGGGTCCACCACCTAAATTTCGGATCCAATAGATGTTTCCAACCCGGGTGATTTCAAGCGCTCCATCGGGCCCATAAACGATAGTTCCATAGGCTGAAGAGGCGGAAAGGAACCCCAGCAGTAAGGTGAGCGAAAAGATTCTTGCGTTCATGTGACACAGACGAAACTTCATCCTTTTTGTCAGGATTTTTAATCCACAGAATCTGTGGATAACTCTGTGGGCCCATTCCGATAGCCCTTGCGAGATCGGGGCTCTGTTAGATTGAAGTGATTTTAACCGCGCATCACAACACATTGTTTTATATAGATTCTTATGTAACTTATTGATCTTTGGTTTTCCCGCAACGGTAAATCAGTAGCTTAGAGGAGCCTGTGCGTAAATGTGCATGCGAAAAGTAGGTGTAATCGAGTTTGTCAAGGATCTTGATCCTAGAAATTAGGATTCCTATGTGGGTGGGATCCTAAAGAGGATGGCGTTTTGGGTTATTTTCTAAGTCTTGTGGGGCACGCATAAACGGTGACGCGGGCTTGGGTGAATGCTTTGAGCGCTATTCCCAACATCCTCTCTTTCAATCGATAATCTGAACATTAGGCGACGTCTTGAGAGGAGTTTTGTGGCGAATATCAATCTGAGAAGACTCGATCTTAACCTTCTGACGGTGTTTGAAGCCGTTTACGAGGAGGGAAGCCAACAAAAGGCGTCTGAAAGACTGGCACTAACGCAGCCTGCCATCAGCGTGGCTATGCGAAAACTCCGTTACCTCACCGAGGATCCCCTGTTTTTGGGACAACGCTACATGCAACCTACTGCCAAGGCGCATGAAGTGTACGCACAGATTAAACCTGCTCTTGAAAGCATTCGTAAGGGGTTTTTTGAGGAAAATACCTTCGAACCTGAGACCACGCATCGGGAGTTTTCCATCGCGGTTCCTTACGGCGGCGGTTATTTGATGGGGGAGCCTTTATACCGACACCTAAAAGCAAAAGCACCCTATGCAAAGCTCACCATCAGGAGTGTGGATCCGGAGAGTGAAATACCTCGTCTACTTCGGCAACAAGAAATTGATATCGCTATTACTTCGAAAAGCTTTGACGATCGCATGCTCAGAAGTGATCTTTGTTTTGAATATGAGATCGGGGTGGTCGTTAGTGAGCGTCATCCCAGAATAAAGAGTGATCCGTCTCTTGACACGCTGTTATCCGAGCGGTTCATTTGGGTTAGTGGATCAGGATTGGAACGAAGTCCAAAAACAAAGGCGCTACAGGACTTCGTGGATGCGGCCGAACAGCGTGTTGATATGATCGTGCCCAATGTGCTGGTCGTCCCCACGATTGTCACAAAAAGTGATCTTGTCGCCTTACTGCCTTGGTCTTTTGCCAGGCAGTTCTCAGAAACCTATGAGGTGGTTTCCTACAAACTCCCAATGCAACAGCAGAGCGATCTTGTCAGTCTAGTTTGGCATAGTGCCTATGAAAATGATCCTGAAGTTTCATGGTTTCGTTCAGTTTGCATGAAATCATGCCAAGAACTCAGACGTTCAACGTGCGCGTCCTGACCCTCTATTATTAAGTGATAAGATCCGGACTGAGGGCGAGCTTATGCGGATCAGCAAAGGATGCGAGGGATTGTTTTCGAGTACATCGAGATTTCTTTCAAGCGGAAAAGAAGATGATCTTCGATAGGCTAACTGTCACCCGTCCAATACTTAAGCAGCCGGACGAGGGATACCGATCCAAGGAGCGAGGGAGTCCAGAAGACGTTGTTTTGGCCGAAAAACAACGGGAAGTTCAGGGCTGAATTGGGTATTATTTCGGCTGATGTCGGCTAAAACCCATTCGCCAATTCTTGACTCATTGAGTCTTACAAATAGACAGAAGTGATTTAGAGTTCAAACATATAATGCCCAAACGTTAGGGGTCACAGTGTATTTGTAGATGACAACCTGCAGTTGATGAATAATTGGCTTTGAACACCATAGAGGTCTCGATGATTATCTTTTTTCATGGAACAGAGGATGACGACACTAAGCCAGAAAACTGGATGAGTGGCCTTTCAAGGCTGTTAAGTGAAAGATTTAATGAAAGTGTGCTTGTGATCCCTGGAGTAGCCAGTGGGCAGCAAGCAGAGTACGCCGATAGGGCTCTTGATTTCATACAAGCAACTGGACACAAAGCCACTCGGTCTGGATGGCATATGGTTCGCACGCAGGATCAAACCAACCCCAGTCTCGATGCGGCAATGCAAGCGATGAACCGTGATGGTTTTTTCTCAAGTTCCAGTGAGATTGCCCTGAACATACCTCAAGGTATCGAGTGGCGTGTGCTCCAACAAAAGATCCCGGCTTTCCGTGACATGGGCAGTGAGACCTACAAAAGCGCACTCGGAATTAAACCTCGTATCACTGCAGCTACTTGTGCGGCCCTGAACTATGTTCGTCGAGGAGGAGACCGACCAGTGCGGATCATTGGTCATAGTCGAGGTGGTATCTCCGCTATAGGAACCCATAACCTACTCAGTAAATTTGGCGTTTTCCCCACCACTTTGACTTTAGACCCTTGTCATGGCGTGTCTGTATTTGGCACTGGAGTGAAGGATTACTACACCAAAGCGTGGTACGGAACTGTCGTAAACATCCCGGCAAAGAAGAGTGTTGGGTTTGACTCAAACCCGTTCGTTAGTCGTGAACCTATAGTTGCTGCGGCGAACAGTGTTGCGCAGATTACATCTTATCCGGCAGTTGAAGAGGTAAAACATGGTCACATGGGTAAGCTAGTTCAGTTCGAGCAAAACAAGGAGGCTCAAAGACGGACGTTTCGGCAGAGAATTGATGCTTACATTGCGGGCCTTCCAAGAGGAACTACAATGGACGTTGCAATCGCTAATTTTTTTGATACGTTCGGAAAGAATCGCCCTGATCAGGCCTTAATCTATACGAATGTCTGGATTACTTGTACTCAAAATGGAGCTCTTCGCGACCAATCCGTATAAAGCTAGTTTTACCCTAATAATCCCTGAACAGGTTTCCCGTTGTGTGTTGCCCTCCAGCCTAAATGCCAGTTGTTGAGCCGGTACAACTATTCTGTTGAAGCCTTAACAAAATGGTTCGTACAAAGTCAATGTCCGACCTCAGAGTATAGAAATCCGAGATCACCTTCTTGTGAACCCTAAGCTGGAGTAGATCCGCTTCAATCTTGTTTAGGGTGTCAAGGTATTTTTGAATACATTCAAGATTCTTGTCATTTATCACCTCATTTTCTAACTGACGTAGCGGCGCGTAAAACCGGAGAATCTTTCTCTTTGCCCTTTTTTCAAGAAAGTTTGGAATGGATTTAATGATTGGGTACACCATGGCAAAGAAAGGTAGCGCGAGAATGACTATTCGCTCTATGAATTCCGCTAGCCAAAAAGGGAGTACGTAGTGGAGTATGGGTGGCCCCTTATCAAAAAAGCGTTGGGCAACGGGGCTTACGGGAACGGTCGGATCCTTGATGGCTGGAAACTCCCCTGACTTGCTGAAGAAGGTTTCCTTTCCAACGATATCGCTTGATGCTTGCATCAATAGCATTTGAATGGCCGGGTGGAGGTCTTCATCAACAACTAGGTTCGTTGTTGTACTCAAGAGATTGATGTCCTGCTTGGGATAGTCTCTTGAGATATTGAAAGCGGCTCTCGGGACATGAAGAAGCTCAATGAATTTGAGCTGTTTGGCATAAGCTGCAGCCCGAACGAAGCTGGCAACCACCAGATATTTCTGATTTAAGAGATCCTGAACTGTGGGAGATTCGTAATGCTCAACCAACAGCATCGCTCGTATTTCGCCCTTCTTTAGAGCATGAATGGCCTCATCTTCTGGAAGCCCCAGCATGTTTGGTTGAAGCCCTAAACCACTAATCTCAAGTAGTTGCATAGCCCGCAACCGGGTTCCAGAGCCCACATTGCCAATTGAGATGGGTTCCTCAAGAAGATGAGTCATGGCTAGCTTCTGGTCATCAGTTTCAGTACCCCAATAAAACAGCCAGATCGGCTCGTAATCGACCGAGCCAAGGGAGACGATGCTTTGTTCCCCCTCAGAAGCCGCTGGTATACCACTTTGTACGAAGGCAATTTTTATGTTGGCTCCGGGATCTCGAACCTTATGCAGATTATCGAAGGTACCATCCGTAGAAATGAGTTTTAGTTGGATGCCATTTTTCTTGAAGTAGGCGACGTACTCCTGTGCTAGGGCATAGGTATAGTCTGATGGTCTCCCAGCGGCCATTTCGACCACCTTCGG
>CAYFLM010000035.1:0-15566 GCA_964343925.1 uncultured Methylococcus sp. | reverse complement strand
CTGTCCAAGCTACGAATAGGCCATGGTTTTACAGCGTCAAAGATTCTAAATACGACGAATCCATAAAAGAGGTTCTGGAAGGAGAGCGGGATGGCCGTCAGGGTCACTAGGAGACCTACGACCTCATCGAAAACAATCCCCGAGTGATCGCCGATGCCCAGCGAGTTGGATGTCTTTTCGCACAGATAGATGCCTATCCCGAACAGAATGGCCGTAATGATTAGGTAGCCTGAAAGGCCGATATCCCAAATCAGCCAATAAATTGGAATTGCAGCAAGGGTTCCGAATGTTCCGGGAGCAATCGGAGAAAGGCCAAGCCCGAGGCCAAAGCTGAGCAGATGAAGCGGGTTCTGAATAAGGGTGCTGATTGAGACTTTCGCTTTGGATTTAGTGATTTTCAAAGTGTTGGAATCCAGAATGTTTGGGGGGGGGCATCACTGTCCCGTCAATAAAGCGCACATCAAGGCCTCTTTGAGACGTGATTCGACCGACTTCGTATATCTCAAGACCGAGGGTTTTTGTCCGCTCAGTAAGTCTCTCTTTCATCTCGGGTGGGACAGTGAAACACAGTTCGTAATCGTCCCCTGCAGTTAAAGCAAAATGATAGTCAGCACTTTGTTTGAGGTACGCTTCTACAAAGGGATCGAAAGGAATTTGATTGATTTGGATTTCGCCTCCCACTTCACTCGAAGTTAGGATATGACCCAGATCCGATAAAAGACCATCTGAAACATCGATGCAGGCAGAGGCAATGCCCCTTAGTGCTATAGCCAATTCTAGTTGAGGCTCAGGTTTTAAAAGTGCCCTCATACACGCCGAATCACTTTTAATCTCTCCTTGCTGCATTTTGAGGCCGAAACCAGCGCTTCCAATAGGCCCGCTCACATAGATCAAATCTCCAGGTCTGGCCCCAGATCGTCGAAGTGCCATGCCCGAGGGACATTGCCCCATCGCTTGGATGGTTATGGCAAGGGGGCCTCGAGTGGTATCTCCGCCAATTAATTCAATTTGATATTTTTCAGCCAATTCGAAAAAGCCAGCAGAAAAAGCCTTCAACCATTCTCGCTCAACAGAAGGAAGAGTGAGTGCCAAAGTGCACCATCTAGGTTCTGCGGCCATGGCGGCAAGATCGCTGAGGTTGACTGCCAGAGCCTTATAGCCCAACAAATGGGGGTCCGTATCGGGAAGGAAATGTACGCCCGAAACCAGCGTGTCGACAGTGATAGCCAGGTCGGTACTTGGCTCGACCCTCACCAGTGCACAATCATCCCCCACAGCAACTGACGTACCTCGAGCGGGAATTGGATCTCTAGTGAAAAACTCTTGTATGAGTTCGAACTCGCCCAGGGCGCTCATGTGGCCGGTTTGGCTTTTTTACGATTAAGATTAAATTCAGCTTCGCGGTGCTTTTTGGCAATGCGATCAAGGATCCCATTGATGAATTTATGGCTCTGGGTAGCGCCAAACTCCTTGGCTAAATTGATACCCTCATTCACTGCGACCTTATAGGGTATTTCTGGTTTTTCCAAGAGTTCAAAGGCGCCTACTCTGAGTATGGCTCTTTCAACGGGATCAACCTGATCAATAGGACGGTCCAGAAACTCTCCTAGAGCCTCATCGAGCTGGTCCAATAGCTTAGGTATGCTATGCAGGAGTTCATTGAAATAAGGTAGCTCCTTCTTGCCAATACCGTGCTCCTCAACAAATTGACGTTCAATTTCAGAGAGGTTGCATCCGGTAAGTTGCCATTGGTAAAGGGCTTGTACGGCACTTTTTCGGGCGAGAGATTTGGGCGTGATCATCCCGCATCAATCTCACGGAGGAGGTTGACCATTTCAAGGGCGGAGACGGCGGCCTCTGAACCCTTGTTTCCGGCTTTTGTACCCGAGCGTTCAATGGCCTGTTCAATCGAGTCAACGGTCAATACGCCAAATGCAATCGGAATTTCATGTTGAAGGGCGAGGGTGCTGATACCCTTGACGCATTCTCCTGCAACGTAGTCGAAATGTGGGGTTGCGCCTCTGATGACAGCGCCCAGCGCAATAATGGCATCGTAACGCCCCGTCTTGGCTGCACGTTGGACGGCAACCGGTAATTCATAGGCTCCGGGTGCCTTGACGATGTGAATGTCTTCTTTTTTTGCACCGTGCCGGATCAGTGTATCCGTTGCGCCAGAAACTAGGGCTTCAACCACGAAGCTGTTGAAGCGAGATGAAACGATGCAAAAGCGCGCGTTTCGGACCACCAAAGGGCCTTCGAATGTTTTGAATGTTGTCATAGGTCTTCTTAAATTCAGTGATGGGTGAAGAGTACTGGATTATCCCGGTATCGGCCACGTTTTCAGTCAAGCGTAACAAATTCGACTATTTCAAGATCGTATCCAGAAAGGCCAAGATATTTTTTGGGTGTTGTGCCGAGTACCCTGAGTTTATGGATGCCCAAATCAGCAAGAATCTGTGCTCCAGTTCCGGTAGTTCTCCAGTCTTCACTTGAGGGGGATGTGAGCCCAAGCTCAAGACCGAGATCCTCCATGTGGTACTGATGAATTCTTTCAACCAGCGATTTGTCGTCCTCCGCTTTTCGGATGAGGACCAATACGCCACGGCCCTCATCCGAAATCCGCTTCATGGCCTGCCTCAGAGAGATGCTGGCACCATCGCGTTTACCATCAAGAAGGTCACTCAGCAGATGCCTGCCATGGACTCTCACTAGAACCGGATCCGCTCCCGCAACAGGTCCAAGCGTGAGGGCCAGGTGGAGCCTCTGGTCCACCTGGTCCTGATAAGCAATCATTCGAAATGCGCCATATTCGGTGGGGAAGTCACACTCACAGATTCGCTCTATGGTTTTTTCGTTTTTAATGCGGTATTGAATGAGATCGGTAATGGTGCCAATTTTGAGATTATGCTGAACAGCAAACTGTTCAAGCTCGGGTCTTCTGGCCATCGACCCATCCTCATTGAGGATTTCTACAATGACAGCCGCAGGTTCAAGTCCAGCGAGTCTTGAGAGATCGCAGCCAGCTTCCGTATGTCCAGCTCTGTTGAGTACACCGCCTGGTTGCGCCATGAGAGGGAATACGTGCCCTGGTTGAACCAGATCATCAGGTTTTGCATGAGGATTTACGGCACATTGGATTGTCCGGGCCCGGTCAGCTGCGGATATACCGGTCGTTACCCCTGATGCGGCCTCAATCGATACGGTGAAGTTCGTTGAGTGAGGCGTTCTGTTCTCATTCACCATCAAAGGTAGGCGTAACTGGTGGCACCGCTCTCTAGTGAGGGTCAGGCATATCAGGCCTCTGCCGTATCTGGCCATGAAGTTGATATCTTCTGCCCTGATGTGAGAGGCCGCCATGATCAAGTCACCCTCATTTTCCCGGTCCTCGTCATCCATCAGGATGACCATACGTCCCTGACGAATTTCTTCAATTAGTTCGGATGCTGAATTCATGTTTTTAATCGCAGTAGCCCGTGTTCTTAAGCAGTTCGAGTGTTACACCTTTCTCCTGGACTCCAGTATCCATCGCGGAGGCTCCCATGAGGAGGCGTTCGATGTACCTTGCAAGGAGGTCCACTTCAATATTGATCTCGTTGCCCACGCCGAGTTCCGATAAGGTTGTAGCCTCGAGCGTGTGGGGAACGATATTGATGCCAAAATTTGAATCGTGGATGTCATTGACCGTCAGGCTGATGCCATCAAGGCAAATAGATCCCTTCTCAGCAATATATTTCGATAATGCAGTGGGGGCCTCAATCCTGAATCGCCAGGATCTTCCATCGTGTTTTTTTTCTGTGATGCGGCCAATCCCATCGACATGACCACTGACCAAATGTCCTCCCAGGCGAGTGGTGGGCAATAGTGCGCGCTCTAAATTGACGTTTTGTCCGTTTACCAGTTTTCCAAGGGTTGTTCTCGATAGGGTCTCACGAGAAACATCGGCCACAAAGTATTCATTGCCAAACTCGACGGCTGTTAGGCAAACACCGTTGACAGAGATGCTCTCTCCCACGGATTTCTCCCTCATTGGCAGTTTACCGGTGGAGACGGTGACTCGCATATCACCACCACGGGTCTCAGTCCGGAGTATTTTTCCGACCGCCTCAATGATGCCCGTGAACATTTTGTCTCCTGATAAAAGTCATTTTCTGATCATCTCCGATAACCTGATGTTGAGTAAGATGGAGTTGAGGCGCCTCGCTGAGAGAGGAAAGCTGAGGCAGGTGGAACAGCCCCTTACCCTCATCGCCCAGGATCTTGGGTGCTATATAGAGGATCCATTCATCCGCCCAGTTTTCGCTTAGCAAGCTCCCATTGAGTTTGGGGCCTGCCTCTACCATGATTTCATTGATGCCCCGCTCAGACAGATGCTGGAGTATCAGAGGCATGCCTGCTTTTTTGGATATTTCTGAGGGCAGCTGAAGAAAGTCGACGTTGTCGAACTTAGACCAAGAAGCCTCAGGGGATCGGCTTGTGACAATGAGGGTCTCCAGTCCATCCTGTACCAAGGATATATCTTGCGGCGTTCTCAGGTGGGTATCCAAAATCACCCTAAGTGGAGGAACGTATTCATTCAAGTCATTAAGCCTAACGGTCAGCTGAGGCCGATCAGCCAGAACAGTTCCAATTCCTGTCATGATGGCCGAACTACGAGCCCTGAGATAATGGACATCACGTCTTGCATCCTTCCCGGTGATCCATTGGCTTTCGCCTGAGGCCATAGCGGTTCTACCATCAAGGCTCATGGCTATCTTGCTTCGAATGAATGGAAGCCCAGAGCGCATCCGTTTGAAAAAGCCCGGATTGAGTGCCTCCGAACCGGCTCTCATAAGGCCGCTTTGGACTTCCATTCCCGCATCTTGGAGTTGTTTGAGTCCCTTTCCAGCAACGAGAGGGTTGGGGTCCTCTGTCGCACAGACCACACGACTGATGCCGGCATGAATCAAAGCTGCAACGCAGGGCGGTGTTTTTCCATGATGACAACACGGCTCCAAGGTAACATAGGCCGTAGCGCCTCTGGCATTTTCCTGAATGTGAGCGAGCGCCTCCACTTCAGCGTGAGGTCCCCCGGATCTACGATGCCAGCCCTCGCCCAAAATGCGATCTTGTTTCACAATCACGCAGCCCACTCTAGGGTTGGGGTCGGTTGTGTAAAGTCCTTTTTCAGCAAGCTTAAGGGCTCTTGCCATGAAAAAGGCGTCGCGATCGGTCTGATTGAGTGAAGGCGGCATTTCAATAGTTAATCGTGGGCACCCAAGGCACTATTTTGACGAGAGGTGACCCGAGAGATTACCGCCTTCAAGGTCATCAATAACGGCCCTGAACTCATTCACGTCCTGGAAGCTCTTATACACAGAAGCAAATCGAATGTAGGCGACTTGATCAAGACTTGCGAGTTCACGCATGACATTTTCGCCGATTACGCGAGAGAGGATTTCTCTCTCACCACAGGCCATCAGGGCTTTCTTGATCCGATGTATGGCTTCCTCTACTTGATCGGTACCCACAGGCCTTTTTTCCAACGCTCTCAGCATGCCTTGCCGGAGCTTTTCCTCACGAAAGGGTTCCCGGTTTCCATCTGACTTGATGATTCTTGGGAGATTGAGCTCAACAATTTCAAAAGTGGTATAGCGCTCCTTGCACTCCGCGCACTCTCTTCGGCGTCTGACTTGATCACCTTCTTGAGAAAGGCGGGAATCAATGACTCGGGTGTCAATTGCGCCACAAAAGGGGCATTTCATGCTGCTATTTACTCCGGATAAACGGGTAAGCGTTTGCAGATTTCAGCAACCTGATCTTGCACCTTGCTAATCACTGTTTCATCGTCAAGGTCATCGAGTACATCGCAGATCCAGTCGGCCAGGTTCTCACAGTCTTGAAGTGAAAACCCACGCGTCGTCACGGCGGGTGTTCCAATTCGAATGCCACTCGTGACGAAAGGAGATTGAGGATCATTCGGGACGGCGTTCTTGTTGACCGTGATGTGCGCTTTACCCAGAGCCGCATCAGCCGCCTTCCCAGTAATGCCTTTTTGAATAAGGTCGACAAGCATGAGATGGTTGTCAGTTCCACCCGATACGATACTGAGGCCTCGCAATTTGAAGCGTTCGGCCATTCCTCGGGCGTTTTGTATGACTTTTTCCTGGTAATCCCTGAATTCTGGCTGCATTGCCTCTTTCAGGGCCACGGCCTTGGCTGCTATGACATGCATTAATGGCCCACCCTGAATGCCTGGAAAAACGAGTGAGTTGAGCTTTTTTTCGATCTCTTCGTTCTGTCGAGCTAGAATCAGGCCGCCCCTTGGTCCTCTGAGGGTCTTATGGGTCGTGGTGGTGGTGACATCGGCTATGTTAACCGGACTTGGGTAAACCCCAGCTGCAACAAGACCGGCTACGTGGGCCATATCGACGAGAAGATAGGCGCCAACCTCATCGGCGATTTTTCTGAAGCGTTGCCAGTCAACGACGCGGCTGTAGGCTGAGAACCCTGCCACAATCATCTTGGGTCGATGTTCTTTAGCCAGGGCTTCGACCTCCTCATAATCGATGAGCCCCGTTGCAGTGTCCAGACCATACTGGACGGCATTGTAAATTTTTCCAGAAAAATTAACTTTTGCACCATGGGTGAGATGTCCACCATGAGCAAGGCTCATACCTAGTACGGTATCTCCGGGATTGAGAAGCGCCATATACACGGCTGCATTGGCCTGCGAGCCAGAGTGGGGTTGCACGTTTGCAAAATCAGCGTGGAACAGATCTTTAGCACGGTCGATTGCCAGACTTTCAACGACGTCTACATGCTCACAGCCCCCGTAATAACGCTTCCCTGGATATCCTTCGGCGTATTTGTTGGTGAGAACAGTCCCCTGAGCTTCCAGTACTCTAGGACTTGCATAATTTTCAGAGGCAATAAGCTCGATATGGTCTTCCTGTCGTACCACTTCTTGCCGAATGGCTGACCAGAGTTCATCGTCAAATCCGGCGATCTTCATTCCTTTACTAAACATGCTTAAACCTTGGGTTATTACTGAAGTCCGATGAATACCGTCTTGTATTCGGGGCACCTGACTTTTATAGCAGAAAAAGTGGAGGCATTCACAATTGTCGGAGGAGACTTTGCGCCCTTCTTAATGCGTTCCGACCAATTCAATGATGGTCTTTTTTAGTGTTTCGCGTAGCGCCAGATCGTCTATGGGTAAATTGTCGCGGTCAGTGATCTGAAAAATATCCTCGGCGCGGCTGCCTATGGTCGAGATTCTGGCATTAAAAAGTCGAGCACCTCCACTCGCAAAGGCACGTCCTACTTTTGACAGGAGCCCGGGTCTATCCGTTGCAATCAACTCTATGATGGTGAACCGATGTTGAGGATCCTCATGGAAATAGACTTGAGTCGGAACCTTGAAGTGACGAATGAGGCGGGGTTCTCTTCGCTGAACTTTAATCGGTGCTTTGCTGATCTTGCTCAGTGCCTCCTTGAGCCGAACACAAATCTGAACCTGTCTTAAGTGGTCCGAAATGGGTTCACCGCTCTGCTCAAGAACATGGTAACTGTTCAGCGTAAACCCATCTGCCGAGGTGGTGATGATTCTGGCATCCACGACGTTCAAATTTAGCTGATCCATCACCGCGGTACTGTGCGCAAAAATAAAGTCCTGGTTTTTGGCGTAGACAAAGACCTCAGCACTTCCACGCAGGCTTGTGGGGCGAAGGAGAACCAGGGGGAGGTCCTCGGGTTGAGCGGAGCTAAGCGCAATGGTGTGCCACGCAATTTCCTCCGGAACATATCGAGAAAAATACTCGTCATTCAGTGTTTTGTTCCAAACCTCATCGATTGCAGGATCGGCAAATCCCAGTCGATTTAGAAGCGTCCGGCTTTCAAGCTTAACCCGATCGATCCGCTCATTTTCATCTAGGGTTTGAGTTAAACCCCTCCTGAGGTGGGCCCGAGTGGATACATAAAGTTCCTTGATGAGCGCGTCCTTCCAAGAGTTCCAGATGGCAGGGTTCGTAGCGCGGATATCAGCGACCGTAAGAAGATAAAGGTGATTGAGTGTATTCAGGTTGCCTACGGCTGTTGCGAACTCATGGATGATCTGAGGGTCATTGATATCCTTACGTTGGGCCGTCATGGACATGAGAAGATGGTTTTGAACGAGCCATGCCACCAGTGAGGCCTCACTGGCTGAAAGGCCGTGTCTCGAGCAGAACTTCCGGGCGATATCGGCGCCCAAGGTCGAATGATCGCCTCCGCTGCCCTTGGCAATATCGTGCATCAGGGCGGCGACGTAGAGGAGTTCGGGCTTTTCAATGAGTTCACCAATCTCATTGGCCGTCGAATGCTCAGAGCGATGCTTTTCAAGGGTAAACCTTCTGAGATTTCTCAGCACGAAGAGGGTGTGCTCGTCGACGGTATAGACGTGAAATAGGTCATACTGCATCCTTCCGACAACCCTTCCAAATTCAGGGATGTAGGCAGCGAGCACCCCGTAACGGTTCATTCTTCTGAGCTGCTGGGTGACGCCTGTCTTTTCTCTGAGGATGCTCATAAATAGTGAGCAGACCTCTGGGTTTTCACGAAAGACATCGTCGATCAAATAGAGGTGCTGCCTGATCAGTCGAATCGTTGATGCCCTGATGCCCTTGAGTTCCGGATGGGTTTGTTGCAGCAGGAAAATTTTGAGAAGCGCCAGTGGATGGTTTTTGAAGATGTTGGGATTCTTTGCCTCAATGAACTGGTTGACGGATTGGAAATGTTCGTTAATCGGTAGCGATTGCTGGACTTCGTTAGCATATAGAACCGCTTCCTTAAAAAGTTGCATGAGGAGCTCATTCAATCGTTCAAGCCCCATCACCGTCCGGTAGTAGAGCTGCATGAACTGCTCGACGGCCCGATTGAGATTTTCATCCTGTACCCCGAATTGTCGAGCGAGCTCTTTCTGATGCTCAAATAGCAGGCGATCTTCGCAGCGTCCTGTCAGGATATGGAGGGCATAGCGAATTTCCCAGAGAAAGTCGCGAGCTTTGATCAGTTCGTTATATTCGGACTCGGTCAGCCAGCCTTCGCTGATCAGATTGAGCGATCGGGAGTGGTAGTGCCTTTTGATGATCCAACCTATATTTTGAATGTCCCTCAGGCCACCGGGCCCTTCTTTGATGTTGGGCTCAAGGTTGTAGGCGGTATCGTGATATTTGGCGTAGCGCGTGGCCTGTTCGACCAGTTTGGCCTCATAGTAGTCCTTTGATGACCAGAGGCATTCCGGAGCGATTCGGGTCCACAAGTTATCGTATGTACGCTCGTTTCCCTGAACCAGTCGGCACTCCATCAGGTTGGTCATGACGGTTTGATCGGCCTCGGCTTCGGCAACGCACTGACCGATCGATCGAACGCTTTGCGCAGGTTTAAGGCCGATATCCCAAAGGAATCGAAGAAAGGAGGACAGCTTGCCTTCAAGCTCCTGATCACCCTCAGGATTTTCCTCTTGGGTAAGAACCAGGATGTCGATATCCGAATAGGGGTGGAGTTCTTGTCTCCCGTATCCTCCCACGGCAATCAAGGAATTTCGGTCAGCGTCTTTGCCCAGAAAATGTTGCCATGCAGCGGCGAGGGCTTCATCTATAAGGTCGGATCGTTTGCGTATTAATTCTGCGGCTGGCGTCCCCTCTCGAAAGAGAACCGCATGCTCTTTGGCAATAATCTTGAGTCGCTCACTGAATGCTTGCGCAATTTCAGGAAGCAAAAGATCGGGTTGATCAATGAGTTGGGGGAAGCTTGCCAAGGAATTCCTCGTATCGCTCGTCCTTTCTGAGCGTCAATACCTCATGACCAGACTCGGTTACAAGAATCATGTGTTCCCATTGGGCAGATAAGCTGTGGTCTTTCGTCACGGCAGTCCATCCGTCCGGCAGGATTTTGATATGTCGTTTACCTAGATTGATCATAGGCTCAATGGTAAAAATCATTCCGGGAGTCATCAGGGGGCCTGTACCCGGTTTCCCGTAATGAAGGACTTGGGGGTCCTCATGAAATTGTATGCCGATGCCGTGTCCACAAAACTCCTGAACCACAGAAAATCCAAGCGGCTCCACATAAGTCTGTATGGCGTGGCCAATATTTCCAAAATGCGCGCCTGGCTTCACTTCTGCGATGCCAAGATAAAGCGCCTCCTGGCACGCCTTGGCCAATCGGCTTGCTCGAATCGGGACATCGCCGATCATGAACATCTGGCTGGTATCGCCGTGGTAGCCCTCGTAAATGACGGTGATATCAACGTTGATGATGTCCCCGTTTTTGAGTTTCTTTGGGCCAGGTATGCCGTGACAGATCACATGATTCACTGAAGTACAAATTGACTTTGGAAAACCCCGGTAATTGAGCGGGGCTGGAATGACCCCCTGAACTTCAGTCATGTACTGGTGACAGATTCGGTCGATTTCTTCCGTGGTGACCCCGGCTTTGACATGCTCAGCAACCATCTCGAGTACCTCGGCTGCCAAACGCCCGGCAATCCGCATTTTTTCGATTTCCTCCGGCGATTTTATCGAGATAGCCATGTGCGATCAGTGACTCTGGGTGGCGGTGGCTGCATGCATGCAGACGGAAGATCGGATCATTGATTGTCGATCTTGGTCATCCATGTTATAAAGGCCTGCTTTTTTTAGCAACCACACACACATACCGACACGTTCGACAGGGTGCCCTGTTTCTTCTGAAGCCGGGGTCGTCGTCCGGGGTATGTGGAGGCACAACCCTAAATTGATCAGGAGTTAACATGTCGAACGTTACTATGCGTCAAATGTTGGAAGCCGGAGTACATTTCGGTCACCAGACGCGCTATTGGAATCCCAAGATGGGCCCGTACATTTTCGGTGCGCGGAGCAACATCCACATTATCAATCTCGAAAAGACCCTGCCGCTCTTTAGTGAGGCGATGCGCTACCTTGAACAGGTTGCTGCGAATAGGGGCAAGATCCTCTTTGTCGGTACGAAGCGTACAACCCGTTCGGTTGTTGAGGAAGAGGCACGTCGCTGCGGTATGCCCTATGTCAACCATCGCTGGTTGGGCGGGATGCTGACCAATTTCAAGACCATCAAGCAGTCCGTGGCCCGAATGAAGGACCTTGAGGCCATGCGTGATGACGGCCGACTTCAGCGCTTCAGCAAGAAGGAAGGTCTTGGCATGATGCGTGAGCTCGACAAGCTGATTAACAGCATGGGTGGTATCCGTGATATGGACCGCCTTCCAGAAGTCCTGTTCGTGCTGGACGTGGGTTATGAACACAATGCGATCAGTGAAGCCAAGAAGCTCGGTATTCCTGTTGTAGGTATCGTCGATACGAACAACAGTCCTGCAGGCATCGATTACATCATTCCTGGGAATGACGACTCGATTCGTGCGGTACAGCTTTATGTCCAGAGCGCGGCTACGGCCATCTTGCAGGGCAAGGCCAATAGCCTGACTCCGGCTGAAGCAGAGGATGACTTCGTAGAAATGGAAGCGACTGTTGCAGCGGTTGAGGTTGAAGCCTAGTCGTCTTATGGTTCTAAGGGGAAAAGCCTTGGATTGACGATCTTGCATGAACGCCTCCATCAGGGGGCGTTTTCATAAGCGCATAAAATGCGGAATTAAGGAATTTGAAGAGGATTTATTGATGTCGAATATCACAGCTGGAATGGTCAAGGAGCTCAGAGAGAGAACAGGCTCCGGCATGATGGAGTGCAAAAAGGCGCTGGCGGATACCAATGGCGATTTGGAAGCAGCGGTGGAGTTAATGCGGAAAGCCGGTTTGGCCAAGGCGGATAAAAAGTCAGGTCGCACGGCGGCAGAGGGCTGTATCTGTGTAAAAACCAGCGCGGATAGCAAGCGTGCCGCAATTGTGGAGGTCAATAGCGAAACCGACTTCGTTGCCAAGGGCGACGCCTTTGTCGAATTTGCCAATCTGGTTGCGCATACCGCATTGGAATCGAGTGCCAACAGTTTGGATGAGCTGTTACAGACGAAGATTGCTTCGACGGGCGAAACCATTGAGGAAGCACGCCGTGCCATGGTTGCTAAAATTGGTGAAAACATCAATATTCGTCGCTTTGATCGCTACGAGTCCAAATCGGGCGCTGTGGCTAGCTATCTCCACGGAAGTCGCATTGGCGTTCTGGTCGAATTGACTGGAGGCACGGCTGAACTGGGCAAGGACATTGCGATGCACGTTGCGGCAAGCAAGCCATCCTGTGTTGACGAAACGGGTGTGGACCCAGAGTTGGTTGCAAAGGAAAAGGCTATCTTCGTGGCGCAGGCCGCGGAAAGTGGAAAGCCAGAAAATGTGATCGAGAAGATGGTTGAAGGCCGAATCAAGAAGTTCCTGGGTGAAATTACGCTCATCGGGCAGGCCTTTGTTAAAGATCCGGATCAAACCGTGGGCAAGTTGCTCGCCGATAAGGGAGCCAAGGTTGAGCGATTTGTTCGTGTTGAAGTCGGTGAAGGAATCGAAAAAGTCGAAAGTAACTTCGCTGAAGAAGTCATGGCTCAGGTCAGGGGTTCCTGATTTAGTAAGACTTTTTTCAGCGCCCAAGCACTCAGCCGCGGCTGAGTGCAGCCTTGTGAAACTGGACGGATGGATCATAAGATGAGTGCGCCAAAGTACACGCGAATTTTGCTCAAATTGAGTGGAGAGGCTCTGATGGGCAGTCAGAGTAGCGGTATAGACCCTCAAACGATTCGTCGCTTTGCGACCGATGTCGTCGAGCTTTGTAATGCCGGCGTTCAAGTTGGGCTAGTCATCGGTGGAGGCAATTTCATCCGAGGTGCCCAGACGGCCAGTGAGGGGCTTGAACGGGTCACTGGCGATCATATGGGCATGCTTGCAACGGTTCTCAATGCCCTGGCCATGCAGGATGCCATTGAGCATTTGGGTCGCCCGGTGAGGGTCATGTCAGCCCTTAAGATCAATCAGGTCTGCGAAGATTACATTAGGCGACGTGCCATTCGTCATCTGGAAAAGGGACGTGTGGTCATTTTTGCTGCGGGGACCGGTAACCCCTTCTTTACAACGGATTCAGCCGCAAGCCTTCGGGCTATCGAGATCGGGGCTGAGTTGCTCATCAAGGCGACCAAAGTCGACGGTGTCTACACTGCAGATCCGATGAAGGATCCAACGGCTCGCCTCTACACACAGTTGACCTACGATGAAGCATTGGACCAACGGCTCAATGTGATGGATGCAACTGCGTTGGTGCTCTGTAGGGATCACGATATGCCCTTAAGAGTCATGAATGTATTTGAGCCAGGGGCGCTCATGCGGCTAGTCCGTGGAGAGGCGATTGGTTCTTTGATAGAAACAGGTAAGGTCCATGATTGACGATATCCGCAAAAAAGCCGAAGAACGCATGGGCAAAAGCATTGAAGCCCTTAAGCACGAATTAGCCAAAATTAGAACTGGGAGAGCGCATCCTAGTCTCCTCGACCATATTACGGTGTCTTATTACGGGAATGACGTTCCATTGAGTCAAACTGCGAATGTCACCATTGAGGATGCAAGGACACTTGCTGTAACGCCATGGGAGAGAACCATGATTCAGGCCATCGAGAAGGCCATCATGAGTTCCGATTTGGGGCTGAACCCTAATACGGCTGGGACTGTGATTCGGGTTCCGATGCCACCTCTGACCGAGGAACGACGTAAAGACCTCATCAAAGTCGTTCGTCATGAGGGCGAAAACTCCAGAGTTGCGGTGAGAAACATTCGCCGGGACGCCAATACCGACCTCAAAAATGCAGTCAAGGACAAATTGATTTCAGAGGACGAGGAGCGCCGCGGTCAGGACTTGATCCAGAAGCTTACGGATCAGTTCGTTAAAGAAGTGGACACACTTCTCGAGGCCAAAGAAAAGGACTTGATGGCAATTTAGCCCTGCTTCTGATCTGCCGGAATCCATCCTGATGACACAGAGCCAAGACAACATGACTAATGGTGTGACTCCGCGACATGTCGCAATCATTATGGATGGTAACGGTCGCTGGGCCAAACAGCGCTTTTTGCCCAGACCTGCGGGGCATAGTGCGGGTGTTAGTTCCGTTCAAAAGGTAGTAGAGCGATGCATTGCACAGGGCATCGAGGTTCTCACTCTCTTTGCATTTAGTAGCGAAAATTGGCGTAGACCGGCCCAGGAGGTCTCTCTGCTGATGGATTTATTTATCGCAAGTCTTGAGCGGGAAGGTCAGAAACTCCATAAGAACGGCGTTCGGTTACGCGTGATTGGCGATCGGTCGGCTTTTGCGCCTAAGCTTCAGGATCAAATTGCCGCTTCTGAGCAGTTGACTGCCAATAACAAACGTCTCAATCTGGTTATCGCCGCGAACTATGGTGGTCGATGGGACATCACTCAAGCCACTCGATCCATAGCCGAGGATGTCAAAGCGGGCCAACTCGAGCCCGATGATGTAAACGGCGAACTCCTTCAATCAAGACTTGCGCTTTCAGATCTGCCTGAACCGGATCTTTTTATTCGTACGGGGGGTGAGCAGCGGGTCAGTAATTTCCTGCTCTGGCAGCTTGCCTATACCGAACTCTATTTCACGCCATTACTCTGGCCCGATTTTGACGAGCAAGCGTTTGATGAAGCCTTGATGAGTTTCAAGGGACGTCAAAGAAGATTCGGCTATACCGGAGATCAGATTGAAAAGCAGACTTCTTCCTAGGGGGAGGTCCGTTTGCCGTTTTTACCCATTAAACCCAGAAGAATAAGATCATGTTGAAGAAACGAATCATCACGGCGAGTATCCTGGCTCCGCTTATTATTGCCGCCATACTTTATCTTCCACCTGGAGGTTTTGCGGTCCTTTGGGGCGTGATTGTGCTTTTAGCCGCCTGGGAGTGGTCGGGTCTTTCAGATTTAAGCATGAAGGGACGTATCGCCTATCTAGTCTCGATGCTTGTCATCATGCTATTGGCACATACATTTGCAATTTACTGGGCCCCTGGTGAACTACCCGTTTGGTTGTATGCCATTGCCGTTGCTTGGTGGATCGTATGGGCATTGGTATTCCGCAAATGGCCGGATCGTCTTGCAAAGCGGAAATTTGGCAAGGCTGCGCGAGTATTGGCGGGAAGTTTTGTGCTCTTGACCGGATGGGCATTATTGGCTTGGTTAAGATTCAATTTTTCTGAGTATCAGGTCTTGTACCTCGCTTCTTTGATCTGGATTGCCGATATCGCGGCCTATTTCACTGGAAAAGCGTTTGGAATCACCAAGCTACTGCCTGAAATCAGCCCTGGCAAGACCGTCGAAGGGGTTTATGGTGCCATCCTCGCCGCTATTCTGCTCGCCTGGGGAGTGGGATATGCCGCAAAGTTTGAAACACAAACCCTTATCGATTTCATATTCCTGTCCGTCTTTACGGTCGCTTTTTCAGTGACTGGAGACCTTTTTGAGAGTCTTGCGAAGAGAATTCGTGGCGTTAAAGATAGTGGCTCCATATTGCCGGGACACGGCGGGGTACTGGATCGCATCGATAGCCTTCTGGCTGCCGTTGCGATTTTTTACGCGGGCTCCTTACTTATACCGATTTTCATACA
>CAYFLM010000034.1:3354-16471 GCA_964343925.1 uncultured Methylococcus sp. | reverse complement strand
GGATCCACGTTTAAGTGGACCCGAGTGGCCTCTGAGATGCGGCTCGATTACTTAGATGAGCTGCTAGACTTTGGTGCGTCAGGCATCGTTACACGTGCCAGATGCTCAGTCTCACGACCTTTCAGGAGGAATACGCCGAAGATTACGGCTGCGATCAGAAGGCCGACGTAGAGCCAGAAGTTGTCCTTTTCTTGTTCCATAGTTATTACCTCAACAGACTTTTATTATTTTTTCCGACCAACTTATTGATGGTCTCCTTAGTTGAATGATCATCAGACCACCCACCATTGCCAACCTTGGGGGTTTCCCTTAGTTATCAACGCGGGACCATTCTATTGGTGTTTATAAAGTAGTTCAAGTATCCCTATTGACTTTTTGTCGTGCTCTTTTTGGTGTCACCAGAAGCCCCTTAATGAAAAGTAGTATTCCTGAACTGCCCAAAAGATAGGGGCCCCATTGCCATTCAGAAGCTATCAAAGGCTGGATTAGTAGGCTGGCGCAAATGCAGAGAGTCGCACCTCCTATAACGAGAGGTTGTTGTTGCCTTTGACAAGCCAATTCCTCTCTGACTTCCCTCAAATCTTCCGACCGTATTTTAAGATGCAAGTTACCTTGACTTATTTCACTGAGAGAGCGGTGAACAAGCATTGGCATTTCTGGCCAATGTTGAGCCCACTCAGGCAATTGGGTTTTGAGGTGATCCAGATTGGCAGATAAGCCAATTTCAGAGCGAAACCAGTTTTCTATGAATGGTTTGGCGGTCTTCCATAGGTCAAGCTCGGGGTAGAGTTCTCTGCCTAACCCCTCAATGTTAAGGAGTGTCTTTTGAAGAAGCACCAATTGTGGTTGCACTTCCATGTTGAATCGCCTGGCCACTTGAAATAGCCGGAGCAAGAGGTGGCCGTACGAAATATCTTTTAAAGGTTTCTCGAATATGGGCTCGCAAACCGATCTTATGGCGGCTTCAAACTCGGTGACGCGCGTGTCTCTCGGCACCCAGCCTGATTCGATATGCATCTCGGCGACCTTACGGTAGTCTCGGTTAAAGAATGCCCTGAAGTTTTCTGCTATGTACCTTTTGTCTTCATGTGAGATGCTGCCCACTATCCCAAAGTCAATCGCAATGTACTTGGCATCCGAGGTTGCGAAAATATTTCCGGGGTGCATGTCGGCATGGAAGAGGCTGTCTCTCAAGACCTGGGTGAAGAAAATCTCAACCCCTCGTTCTGCGAGTGTCTTTAGGTTCACGCCGGAGCTTCTAAGTTTTTCAATATCCCCTATGGGTATTCCAGACACGTGCTCCATAACCAGCACATTTTTGCGGGTCAAGTCGAAGTAAACGCGGGGAATATAAAGGATGTCCGAATTTTCAAAACGTCTTCTTATTTCTGCCGCGTTTGAGGCTTCCCTTATGAGGTCCAACTCGTCCAGCAGCGTTTTCTTAAATTCGGAGACAACCTCAAGTGGCCTCAGTCTTGGTGCGTCAGGCAGGTAGCGATTGGCTATCTCTGCTAGATCAAAGAGAAGGTCCAGATCTGCTTTGATTCTCTCTTCTATGCCCGGTCTCAGGACCTTGACGACAACCTCCTCCCCACTATGCAACCTAGCGGCATGGACTTGTGCAACTGAGGCTGAGGCAAGAGGCTGATCCTCGAAGTAAGCGAAGGCCTCACTGACTCGGTTACCCAGCGCATTCTCGATGAGGGCTTTCGCAGAGTCTACGTCGAATGGAGGCACACGATCCTGAAGCTTTACCAGTTCGCGCGCAATGTCATCAGGAAGAAGATCCCTCCTAGTGGATAGAGTCTGGCCGAATTTAACAAAAATGGGGCCCAAGTCTTCTAATGCCTTTCTAATCCTAGCGCCGCGGTTTTTATCAAGCGCGTCATTCCTACTCGCCCCTCTAATACCAAGCAATATTTGAAATCGGCGAGGAACTTGGCTGCCTTCTAGTAGCGATTTGAGACCGTTATTTCCCAATACGCTTCTAATGTGGAAAAGTCTTTTGATGTTTTTTAGGCGCATCGAAGTTTTAGTCTAGTCGGCCTTGGAGTCTCAAGATACGTTGGGATAAGCGATCCACGGAGTTCCTCAGGATATCAATTTCGCTCATCCAGTTTTGGGCTTCTGTTACGGTAGGAGTCAGCCGTATTTCTTCTTGGATATACTCAGAAATATCCAATCTGAAGGATGCTTCAGTTGAGTTCGTCCACTCAGCGGTTTGCTCTAAGAATCTTCGGACTTGGTGTTGGAAGAGCTTCGGGCTAACTCGAGATATAAGATTAATCCAGTTTATGCCGTAATCTCTGATAACAGTTTGGAACTGCCTAGCCAAAACCGTATCACCCGTTATTTGGATTTCATCTGGGGCAAGACTTCTTTCAGCTAAACCTCCCATTGCATTTCGTATGAGTGCGCCAGGTGATCCTGAAATTTCGACATCCGGAATCCCGTCTACCTCACCTTGAAGGCAGAGCTTATTGTCCGAAGTATAAATAAACAGTTGAACATCAAACGGCCTGATTTTAAGCGCGATCAACTTCCCTTGAATCCTTTTAAGTGAGCTCAAGTCTCTGTCTGAAGTCGAAATCAGGTCGTTGAGGACGGGTTCTATTGATGAACAGAATGCGGCAAGAACCAACGGGTTTTTGAGGCGTTCGATCAAATTTTGTAACCTCGGTGAACAGCTACAACTCCGTGCGTTAGATTGAAATATTCGCACCGCTCAAAACCCGCCTCACCCATCATCGTTTTGAGTGTTTCCTGATTGGGGTGCATCCTTATTGATTCTGCTAGATAACGGTAGCTTTCAGAATCATTAGCGACCAATTTACCCATCAGTGGCAGTAGCTTGAATGAATACAAGTCATATCCTTTTTTCAGGATGTCTCCTTTGACTTCAGAAAACTCGAGGATGATGAGTCGGCCACCTGGCTTAAGGACTCGGTGCATGCTTTTTAACGCATTATCCTTTCGTGTTACGTTTCTGAGGCCAAAAGCAATACAAACACAATCAAAAGTGTTGTCAGGGAATGGAAGTTGTTCGGCGTCGATCTGGGCAAAGCTGATTCCCGTTGTTATGCCATCGTCCAGAAGGCGATCTCGCCCCCTTTTTAGCATTTCGGCATTAATGTCGGAGAGCGTGACATGGCCTTTCTCACCGACTCTGCTGTGAAAGAGACTGGTCATGTCGCCAGTTCCGCCAGCAAGGTCAAGCACGTTATCCCCATAACGAACGTTGCTGAGTTGGATTGCAATCCTTTTCCAGATTCTATGAATGCCCAAGGACATCAGATCGTTCATCAGATCATATTTGCCGGCTACGGAGTCAAAAACGGACCTGACTAAGTTTGCCTTATCATTTTCCGGTACTTCCCGGAAACCAAAATGGGTTGTTTTATCTGCCATCAATGAATCCTCAATATTTGGTTGAATTGAGCCAAGTCAGATTTTTCTGTCGGCTCATCCTCATGGATTTGTGTTTCTTAGTGCTGCTAGTTGCTGCTGATAATTTCCCCAAAGCTCCTCTTGGCGCATACAGAGCTCATACAGGTAGCTCCATGTGAAGATCCCGGTGTCATGGCCATCAGAGAAGCGAGGTTTGACGCCATAGTTTCCTACAGCCTCAAGCTCAATGATTTCTACTTTGTCCTTATTGAGTTGGATAATTCCTGGCTCTGATCCGTGCCCACGAACCTCTGCAGATGGGGAGTATACCCGCAAAAATTCATAAGAAAGCCTGCAAACACTTCCGTCCTCAAAGGCAAGCTCCATTACTTTTGATTTTTGGTGCAGTTTGATTTCTATGATGTTCATTCGGAATGGTCTGGTCGCGGGGATGGGTTCTAAGGCAAGAAACAGAGCCTTAGTGGCTTCCTGATAGAACATCATTCTAACTGATTGGTGCTGAGGTACTCGATAAGGGCAAAGAACGTTTTTTTAAATGCGATAATGGCTACTCGACTAATTCAAACTTAAGCAATGCAAGACTTACCCACTCTTAAACTGAAGAAAGATGAGGATCGCAGGCTCCGATCCGGGCATCTTTGGATTTTCAGCAACGAAATTGATGTCGCGGCAACTCCGCTAAAGGGTTTCACTAAAGGGGATCTTGCTCGGATTGAGAGTCATAAAAATGAGTTCATAGGCATTGGCTATGTCAATCCAGAATCACTGATTACCGCAAGGGTTTTGAGTCGAAGCCCAAGTTGTAAACCGAATGTCGATTTCTTCAGACATCGCCTCAAGCAGGCCTTAGAGCTGAGACAGTTATTCTATGACAAGCCCTTCTATAGACTGGTTTATGGAGAGAGTGATGGACTCCCAGGGCTTATTGTTGACAGGTTCGGCGATGTTTTTGCAGTTCAGGCCAACACCGCGGGTATGGAATGTCTTCAGGATCCGCTTCTCGATGCGATAACTTCAGTTTTCCAGCCTAAGGCAATTATATTGAGAAATTCCTCAGGTCTTAGGGTTTTAGAAGGGATTGAGAGTTACGATAAAGTGGTCTACGGTCATTTGGCTGGTGAGGTCGAAATTATAGAGAATGGATCGAAATTTCACGTTGATGTACTGGGGGGTCAGAAAACAGGTTGGTTCTTCGATCATCGTGAAAATAGAAGACTGCTTGGGGGTTTGTGTCGGGGTAAAGAAGTCCTCGATCTTTTTAGCTACTCAGGTGCCTGGTCCATTCCTTGTGCCCAAAACGGAGCAAAAGTTACGTCGGTGGATGCATCCCAATCGGCCATCGATTTGTTGGGATCAAGTGCCGCTTTAAATAACGTCGAGTCAGCGGTCGACCCAATTTGTTCGGATGTGTTTGATTTCCTGAAGGACGCTAGGGAGAAAAGGAAAAAGTTTGATGTGGTGATCGTAGATCCACCCGCCTTCATAAAGAGAAAGAAAGACCTTAGAAAGGGTCTTGAGGGCTACCGGAGGCTCAATCAGATGGCATTACAGGTCCTCAATAAAAATGGGCTCCTTGTCTCCGCTTCCTGTTCGTATCACCTCCGAGAGGATGATTTGCTTGATATTTTGAGGTCTTCTGCCCGACATACGGACCGTGATCTTGTGGTCACCGCCAAAAGGGGGGCGGGACCAGATCATCCTATTCACCCTGCTATACCTGAAACCAGTTATCTGAAAGCAATTTTCTGTCAGGTGAGGTCAACGCTTTAAGGCACGCTTGAATTTTGAACGTCTGGCCCCACTTATAGATATCAATAGATGTAGCTTAACGATCGAATATCAAAGGTAACCCATGGATCGTCCAACACTTAATAGATGGATTGGAATAGTTGTAGTACTACTTTTGGTTTCTGAGGTAAAGGCTGCCCTTCCTTCAAATCTGGATGGTCAGACACTACCCAGTCTTGCACCCATGTTGACGAAAGTTACTCCTGGGGTGGTAAACATATCGACTAAAACCCGGATTGAGCAGGCCGAGCACCCGCTCATGAGAGATCCAGTGTTCAGGCATTTTTTTGCGGTGCCCAATATGCCGAGGGAGCGGCAGGGATCAAGTTTGGGGTCGGGTGTCATTGTCGATGCGCATCGCGGCTATATTCTGACGAATAACCATGTGATCGATAAGGCTGAGGAGATAACGGTTACGTTAACGGATGGGAGAAAGCTCAACGCAAAATTGGTTGGGGCTGACAAAGAATCTGACATAGCAGTTATTAAGGTGTCTGCAGACCACCTGACTCAAGTCCAAGCCGGAAACTCTGAGCATCTTCAGGTAGGTGATTTCGTGGTTGCCGTAGGTAATCCTTTTGGACTTGGGCAAACGGTCACCTCTGGGATTGTGTCTGCTTTGGGGCGCAGTGGCCTTGGGATTGAGGGGTACGAGGATTTTATACAAACAGATGCTTCGATTAATCCGGGTAACTCTGGGGGAGCGCTTGTAAGTTTGGATGGGCAGTTGATAGGCATCAACACGGCTATTCTGGCCCCAAATGGTGGAAATGTGGGAATTGGATTTGCCATTCCAGTCAATATGGCCATGACGATCATGAATAATCTGATTGAACATGGAGAAATTAAAAGAGGGCTTCTCGGGGTGACAGTACAGGATGTAACCCATGAGCTGGCACAGGCGTTTAGTCTGACCCAAAATCACGGGGCGGTGATCACGGGGGTGCGTTCAGGATCGCCCGCCGCAAAGGCTGATCTTGAGCCTGGGGACATCGTTGTTGCGATAAACGATCATAAGGTTAAAAACAGTGCGGATGTAAGGAATAGTATAGGTCTGCTTCAGGTTGGGGATGAGGTTCGGGTTGAGGTTCTTCATAAAGGCTCAACACAAGTCAGGGAGGCTCAAATTGCTGCGCCCACGGTGACATCGGCCGATGGACAGTCGCTAAGCCCTAAGCTCGCTGGATTGCTACTTAGAGACGTCGATGAGGGGGGGGGCGGTTCAGGGATTTTGGTGGAAAAAATCCACACGGCCTCTTACGGCTTCAGAGCGGGACTTCAGCCAGGTGATTTGATTGTCGGCGCCAATCGTCGAGAAACGCAGAATATCTCGGATCTTCGTGTGGCGCTAAGAGGGGCGCGTGAAGTAATGCTCAACGTACAAAGAGGTGGGCAGGCATTTATTGTGGTGCTGCGCTAGTTATTGATTCACCGGGCGCTTCAAGATCTTTATAGGCCGCTAACTCAAACCTAGGCGTGCAGATGGCGAGAAATTCCAAGTCTAAAGCGCCTGTGTTGGTAATTCTCTGAGCTTGATCGGGCTCTATTAGGGCGTGGTCTCCCTCTAGAAGAAGCCTGGGGGGGTGTTCTCCAAGTTCAAGTAATCCCTGGCCAGACAACAGCAGATAGCGTTCCGAAATGCCCGTTAAGCGGTGCCAGCAGGTGGAAACACCCGGTTCGACCCGAATTTTTGCTACCGAAACGGCAGAATCTAGAGGGGTGTTATAAAGCTCAGTGACGTAGCAACGTTCTGCTGAAAAATATTCCAAAGGCATGGTTAAGGTGTTGGCGGAAATCCAGACATGATTTCGTCAACGGCCTTACCAATACGATCTTTCTGACTGTCACTGAAATAACCGAAGTCAGCATCGTCAGTAATAACCCCGCTCCAGATCGTCTTTTTGCTTTGTCGCTCGAGCACGACGATCTGTATTTTTGCTTCCTCATATTCTGATGAATATGGGTTTAGAACCGGAGGTACAGCCCTGCCATCAGAGCTTTGAGGTAAATTAGTCCCATGCATTCCGGGGAACCATAGGCCTGCAGATCCGTATACGCGCTTATTTTGGTTTTGTCTTTGTAAAGCCCATTCCCCAAAAGACCAAGTCACTAGAAAGTCAGGACTTGTCTTGTCTTGAATGTAGCCCCTATGGGAGAGATTCTGCTCAATGCGTTCGGAAACGAGTTCCTCTAATCTGATTCTGTCATTGGTTTTTGTTGCTGAGGGTGTTTGAAGTACCCCAGATTCACTGGCCCAAGACCAGCGGTGGAGGCTTTTAAAGTCAAAGTTGGACGCATGCTGGCTCTCCACCTTAGGTGGAGCAGATGAACAAGAAGTGAGAAAGATTAACCATATGAAAAGCAAGAACCCGAGGCTTGAATCTCTCGGGAGGAGCTTCAGTCTGCTTGGGTTCTTTGGGCTTTTCATCTTCTCTTTCTCTAAGCCACGTCATTGGGGGCGATCTGGAGTTGCCTTTTTAGGCTACGGTCAGCCACTCTCTGTGGTCCTGACGTCTTCCGTACACATAATCAAAGTATAAAGATTGGAGCTTCTCTGTAATCGGGCCTCGTGTTCCTTGACCTATGGCTCTTCCGTCCAGCTCTCTAATGGGAGTTACTTCTGCAGCAGATCCCGTGAAGAATGCCTCATCTGCAACATAAACTTCATCGCGGGTGATTCTCTTCTCGATGACACTCAGACCATTTTCTTGTGCAATCGTAAAAATGGTTTCGCGCGTAATTCCCTCGAGAGCGGAAGTGAGGTCTGGTGTAAACAATTTCCCATTACGAACGATAAAAATGTTTTCACCACTTCCCTCTGCCACATATCCCTCATGGTCAAGCAGGAGGGCTTCATCGCATCCACATTCAACGGCCTCCCTAACGGCAAGGATTGAATTGACGTAGTTTCCGTTGGCTTTCGCCTTGCACATTTGGCTGTTAACGTGATTTCGAGTGTAGGACGATGTTCGAACTTTAATGCCGCGAATCATGTTTTCTTCGCCAAGATAGCTGCCCCACTCCCACGCAGCAATCATCAGATGCGTCTTTATCCCCTTAGCGTGTAGGCCCATTGCCTCGGCACCAAAGAACGCCATTGGTCGTATATAGGCGCTTTGGAGAGCGTTCTTTCGAATGGCTTCACAATGAGCACGGTCAATTTCATCTTTGGTAAATGGAATATCCATCTTCATGATGTGTGCAGATCTGAACAAGCGATCTGTATGGTCTCGAAGCCGAAAGATAGCTGGGCCCTCTGAGGTTTTATAGGCCCTCAAACCCTCAAATACGCCGCATCCATAGTGAAGGGTGTGAGTTAGCACGTGTATCTTCGCGTCACGCCACGGAAGCCACTCGCCGTCTAACCAGATGACGCCATCTTTGTCATCCATTCCCATGCTTTCTCTCCAAAATGATCAAAATTAAGCCCACTCACTCAGTGTCTAGGACTTAATGTGTGGGATGCTCCATTACTTTTGCCCAGATCGCTTTCACTTCGGATCTTTCCTTCTCGAAACGACCGTCAAATACGAGAGGCTCTCTTTCTTGAAGAGAGGCTGCGTGAGACTCAGAGCGAAAAAGGAAATAGATCTCACGGAGGCGTCCGGCCTCCATCAAAGTTAAAAAATTTGAGCGGGCTAGAACCTCAAGTAAACGTGAAACATCAGTCCACTGTGTTACTTTAGGGTCGCGATTTGCCGTCAATAACACTCCGAATTGTACTAAAAACTCAATATCCACGATACCGCCCTTATCCAGTTTGACATTAAAGTGCGCATCCTGAGAGGGGGGCTTCGTTGAAAGCATTTTTGCGCGCATCGAAAGGATTTCATCTAGAAGTTCGTCAGGGTTTCTCGATCGCGAAAGCGATTCGATGCGGATGGCGTCAAAGGCTTTTCTAATTTGGTCGTCTCCTAGCACTAACCGCGCCTTGATTAGCGCCTGCTGCTCCCATGTCCAAGCATTCTGCAGTTGATAGTTGCGAAGCGCCGCCAGACTTGTCACAAGTAGCCCTGAATCTCCAGAGGGTCTCAGTCGAAGATCCACTTGGTATAAGGTTCCAGCTGGAGTCATGGTGGTGATGAGGCTAATGACATGCCGAGCTAATCGACCATAAAACTCTGGGGCTGACAAAGTTCCAACATGAGGGGATATTTCCTCGTCATATACGAAAACCAAGTCAAGATCCGAGCCATATCCAAGCTCATAACCCCCAAGTTTTCCATAAGCAATGACCCCGAATCCGGGGGGGGCATCGGGTGTAAAGTGGGATGAGGCCCCGTAGCGGCTTATCATCTGTGCCCAGGCCATGTTCACACAGCTTGAGATCATGACTTCCGCGACCACTGTAAGATTGTCGCTCACTTTAGGCAAAGGTAAGTACCCATAAAGGTCGGCGGCAGCGACTTTCAGTACCTGTGCTTGCTTAAACTCCCTCAGTGCGATTATGCGTCCCTCATCGTCTTTTTCTGGTAGGTGAAGGAGCTTTCGATGGAGTTCCTCGAATAATTCCTCCTTATTCAGAGGAACTAAAATAGACCTTAAGTCGAGAAGCTCATCGAGTAAAACAGGATGATCAGCGACATACCGACAAATCCATGAACTGGCGTCAGACAATCGAATCAATTGTCCTAGTGCGTCACAGTTTTCGTTAAGCAAGGTTAAGTATACACTCCGGGAAATTAGCGCTTCTAGGATCAGAAGGATGCGTTCGAGGGTGGTTATACTGTTTGACGTGGACGATACTTCATGAAGTATCTTGGGGAGTAATTTGCGAATTTCATCGGCGCCCTTCGATGAGATGTTTCTTACCTTTCTGCTTCCGAGAAACGCAGACAGGATTGTTGTGGTGGCAACGCTGTCGCAAAAGCCTGAGTCGACCAAATAGGACTCAATAATTTCTGGATTCGAATCCAGCGGCACGAATAAATCGGGCGCCGAGCCCGTACCCAGAACCGTTTGGCTAAAAATCTCATGAACAAAATGTCGAGTTCCCTTGAGTTCTTCATCTAAATCGGACCAGTTATCAAAACCGAGGGTGAAGGCGATACCCTCTCTTGCCTCAAGCGTGACGGGCAAATCGTGTGTTTGCCGGTCATCGATCTGCTGTACCCTATTTTCAACCGTTCTAAGAAACCGGTAGGCATTGATCAATCTATCTACGGTTTCCTGTTCCATCAGTCTTAGATGCGCGAGTGTTCTTAGAATGACTTGAATCGGTTTTTCTCTTAACGAAGGTTCACGTCCACCGCGGACCAATTGAAAAGACTGTCCAATAAACTCGATTTCTCTAATGCCTCCTGGGCCCAACTTCAGGTTGTCCATTCGGTCTTTTCTTTTTAATTGAGCGGTAATTTTGGCCTTAATGTCCCTAAGCTCTGCGAGTGTTCTGAAGTCCAGGTAGCGCCGAAATACAAAAGGTACCAAGAACGATTCTAAAGCAATCCCAGCCTCTCGATCCCCAGCAATGACCCTGCCTTTAACCATAGCGTACCGCTCCCACTCCCTGGCTTGAGACTGGTAATAGGCCTCCATGGCCGAAAAGCTCATGACCAATGGACCAGAGTCTCCAAAAGGCCTCAACCTCGTGTCTACCCTGAATACAAAGCCCTCAGGCGTGTGATTATCTAGGACTTTGACTAGGCTCTGCGCCAGACGTGTATAAAACTCTCCATAGCTCGTTTCCCGCCGGTCTTCAAGAGTACCGTCATCACGAAATGCAAAAATGAGGTCGATGTCAGATGAGAAATTCAGTTCACCTGCCCCCAGCTTTCCCATAGCTAGGACGATGAGGCTCTGGGCTTCCCCCATTTTGTTTTTAGGGGTGCCCCGGCGGGCACAATGAGATTTAAAAAGGACATCAAGCGCCTTTTCTACGCAAGCCTCCGCTAAGTGGCTTAGGTCTTCCAGCGTCTCTTCGAGAGAGGCCCATCCTGCGATGTCGCGCCAAGCAATTCGAACCATTTCCTTGTTCCGGAAATAGCGAAGCGCAATCATCAACTCCTCTTCGTCTGAATCCAAAGAGATCGTCTCGGATAGGGTCAGTCGATAAAAGTCTTGGGTGACACTGCCGAGCAAGCGCCCATCCAAAATGAGGCTCTCGAGGAGTTGGGGCCTTTTATTGCACTCCCTGAGAATGAAGTGACTACCTATGAGGACTTTTGGAAAACTTGCGGTTATTTTTGGATTTAAAGCTTTCCAATCGAGGTGGGGATGAGCCTCCCGAAATTGAACCAGTGAGTCAGCTAACGAATCTTTGATAGATCTTGGACAATCCGTTGAATGGATTTCAAACATGTCATTTATTAACAGTGTTAGTCAAAAGTTGGTGTGAAAAAGCTAAAAAAATCGCTTTTGACTTGGCGCTTATTTTTTGCGGCACTAAGCGCTTCTTCGGCCTCAGCCCGGACCTTTTTATCAGAAATGATGAGGCTTGGTCTTAGTTGAGCCCTTGTTGCCTTTTCAAGGTATTGGGTGGCCTCAGCATAATTGCCCTTGGACAAAAGGTAGTCCCCATAAAAATAGTTGCTATCGATGGCCTCAGGATAAAGGCGCAGGGCGGTTAAGAAGTATTGTCGTGCAAGATCAGGATTTCCATATAGAATTGGCCAACCCGGAAGGCGGCGATACAGATTGCCTAGGGTAATGTAGGCCGCCCCCTCGAGTGCCGGCGGATTAATGTCGATGGCCCGCTCCAATAGAATCTTTGCCTCTTCGAGCATACCTATCGAATCAATGCCGATGCTCGCCCCGCTCATAGTGCATAGGACGATTGCCTCAACGATGAGAGGTTCAGCGCTGGTCGGGTAATGCTGTTCGAGTTTTTTTACCTCTGCCAGAAGCTCTTTATAGAGATCAGAATGTAAGGCTTTCGGCTTTTCATAGAAAATCTCGGACCATTTGGCCTGAAGGCTTCTGGCTTGACTTGCAACATCGGTCCCTGCCTGAAGACTCAGGCAGGTTGTCAGTAAGATTAGCCCGGGCAGGATGAAACGAAAAATCAAGCGAACACAACCACGAAAATCGAAGTCATCATTACACCTTTGCTGATCTCGAATTAAGTGCATCCTACCTTTATAAGTGCGCCAAGTCCTGAGCGCAATTCCCCAAGACTCACTTTTCCATCTTTGTCAGCGTCCAAAGCATCGAAGACGGCGTCAGACCCAAGCCATTCCTCACGGCATAAAAACCCATCATGATCTAAATCAAAATGGCCGAAGAGGCGATCAGAACAGTTCCCAATTTCAGTTCCCTGCTCGAGCATTTTGAGGCGATTTAACAGCAGGTGTTCTGTAGCTTCTAGAGCCTTTGTGAAGCCCTGGATACCCTCATCAAGCTTTTGGGAGGCCATAAGGTTCTGGGCATGCATGCTGACAAAGGACTCTTGGGATACCTCTATTTGGCTGAGTTCACAGGCTTGTGCCTTATCCTCGCTTAGCCTTTTTTCCAGGCTCCCACTTTGAGTGGCCAATGATTCGAGCAGCGCGGGTGAAATCGTGAGGAGGTCACAGCCAGCAAGCTCGGTGATTTCACCTATATTCCTGAAACTTGCTCCCATGATTTGGGTTCTGTAACCAAACTTTTTGAAATAGTTATAGATCCCCGTTACTGAGACAACGCCAGGATCCTCATGCGGCAAAAATTCCCTGCCTGTACTTTTTTGATACCAATCAAGAATTCGACCGACAAAAGGTGAAATCAGAGTAACACCCGCATCTGCGCATGCCGCAGCTTGGTGTAGCCCAAAAAGTAAAGTTAAATTGCAATGAATGCCTCTCTTTTCGAGGATTTCAGCGGCCTTAATGCCTTCCCATGTTGATGCGATTTTTATCAAAACACGGGAAACGTCAACGCCAGCGCGATCATATTGTTCTATGATCGATTCCGCTTTACTGACGGTTGCGGCTGTATCCCAGGACAA
>CAYFLM010000034.1:0-3254 GCA_964343925.1 uncultured Methylococcus sp. | reverse complement strand
TTGTAACGGGAGATTGACTGAAAGTCACCCGTATCTGCAACCACAATCGTCATCTTCTTGAGTTGGTCTAGCAAGCTGTTTTCAAGCATGGTTTTAATCCAGATAAATTATTTGAATCTAATCTTCATTATTATGATGGCGAGGCTTAGGATCAGCGTAACTGAGTTTGAGGCAATTATGGGTGCCGAATGAATCGAAAGGCCATAAAACAACCATAGTGAAACACCCAAGGCAAAAAGAGAAAACATGCCCATGGAAATGTCAGCGGCTGAGCGAGATGACCAGATTTTCAAGACTTGGGGGATGAACGAGATGGTTGTCAGCGTTCCCGCAAGAGCACCTATCAAATCCACGTCGCTCATTTTTCTGCTCCTCAGCTTTCAATGTCCTGTTTTTTTGAAACCTTTGGCACTATAACTCGCCAATCAAACGATGTCCCCAATCATTTAATCGAGGATTAAAAGGCTTGAATATCAAACCAGTTAGAGCATTGTTGATTTTATATTCTCTGATGTTTAATGGGTGCGCATCGGTCCCTGATTTGACCGCAACCGATCGATCTGAGGAAGTGAGCCAGTTGGTAAGGGACAGGGCTTCACATGACATGGGCTGCGCAAAACTCAATGTTGAGAGGCCTGTTAGGCGAGATCTTGCTGGGGAGTGGCCGGTCTTGTCGAGTGAATACAAAGTCTGGATTCGAGGCTGTGGAAAGGAGGCAAGATACCGGGTTGTGTGCCAGCCAGAAAATTCATGCGTGTTAGATGAACGTACTTCAATGCCCCCTGCGAGCTAAGAAGACTACCTAAGTTGCAAGGGGAGAGCTTTTTCTTTAGTGAGAATATGTCCACTTCTCCCAAGATTGAGCCATCCGCCTTGGGTGGAGTTAGATTTTAGAAGTAGCGTTTTTTTTGATCCAGAAAATACATAGAGGAGGTGCTTAGCCGAGCAGTTGGACCCCTGGCAGTTTGCTAGAGCAAAAAGCCGGTTACTGGATTGATAGTAGATGATGTTGAGTAGAGTCTCTTTCGTGACCGATTGTTGGGCTAGGAAAAACTTACCGTCTCTGGGTGCTGAAAATTCTCCCTGCAACTCTCCCTGAGTACCCACGCGCATGACCAGATTGGTTGAGTTGTCTTCACTGTCTCCGCAAAGCGATACAAGTTGTTGATCCTCACCACTACCCGAGAAGTCTCCGCTAAGGAATTGATGTTCCTCTGGAGTGCAGAGTGTGGGTTCCGCATGTGACATAAGGGGGTGACTGATCCCTAGAGTTAGGGCAACCAGGCTCACAGTTCTGCACTTTGAGAGGAAAAAAGCCACTTTGATAACCCTTAGATTGTTATTCCCACTCAATGGTGGCCGGAGGTTTTCCTGATATATCGTAAGTGACTCTGGAGATGCCCTCGATTTCGTTGATGATGCGCCGAGAAACATGATCGAGGAATTCGTAAGGTAAATGCGCCCACCGAGCTGTCATAAAGTCGATTGTTTCAACGGCTCTAAGTGCGACTACGTAATCGTATCGCCTGCCGTCACCCATTACACCTACTGATTTCACAGGCAAAAAAACGGCAAAAGCCTGACTGGTTTTGGCATAGAGGTCGGCTTTATAAAGCTCTTCCATAAAAATGGCGTCTGCTTTTCTTAGGAGCTCTGCAAATTCTTTTTTCACCTCTCCGAGGATGCGGACACCCAAGCCGGGACCAGGAAATGGGTGACGGTGAATCATTTCTGAAGGTAGCCCCAGTTCCAATCCGAGTTTCCTGACTTCATCCTTAAAAAGCTCTCTTAATGGTTCTAGCAATTTGAGGGTCATATTTTCAGGAAGTCCACCCACATTATGATGGGACTTGATCACATGGGCCTTGCCGGTTCCGGTACCGGCCGATTCGATAACATCGGGGTATATTGTTCCTTGAGCAAGCCACTTTGCATCAGCAATTTTTCCGGCCTCTTCATCGAAAATTTCAACAAAAAGTCGCCCTATGATTTTTCTCTTTTGCTCAGGGTCGATGATTCCGGAAAGGGCGTTAAGGAATCTTGATTCCGCATTCACCCGAATTACCTTAACCCCCATGTTTTGTTGGAAGGTCGCCATCACTTGATCGCCTTCATGCAATCGGAGTAGGCCCGTATCAACAAAAACACATGTCAGTTGCTGGCCAATTGCCCGATGCAGTAATGCTGCGACTACGGATGAGTCTACGCCGCCAGAAAGTCCCAAGATCACCCGATCATTCTTAACCTGACAACGAATCCGCTCCAAGCTGTCTTCTATGATGTTTGTGGTATTCCAATTAGGAATACATCCACAAATGTCGATGAGGAACCTTCTAAGGATTCGGTCTCCTTGTTTGGTGTGTGTCACTTCAGGGTGAAATTGAAGAGCGTAGAAGCCCCGCCCTTCATCAGCCATACCGGCGATGGGGGCCGTTTCGGTGGATGCAATTAATTTAAAGCCATCCGGAAGGCTTGTTACTTGATCCCCATGACTCATCCAGACATCCAATAGTCCGTGGCCTTCCGGGCTAATATGGTCCTCAATTTCTGATAGAAGCTTTGAGTGGCCATGCGCTCTCAATAGCGCGTAGCCGTACTCCCTGTGATCACAAGACGTAACTTTACCGCCTAGCTCCTCGGCCATGGTTTGCATGCCGTAACAGATTCCAAGAATAGGAATTCCGAGCTGAAATATGGCTTTTCCGGCCCTAGGGGTGTTGGCGCCTGTGACGCTCTCAGGGCCTCCTGAAAGGATGATTCCCTGAGCAGAAAACTCGCGAACGAACGATTCCGAGCAATCCCACGGATGGATTTCGCAGTAAACCCCAATTTCCCTAATGCGCCGAGCAATAAGCTGGGTGTATTGAGAACCAAAATCCAAGATGAGTATTTTATTTTCGTGAATGTCCAAAATGTTCGCCATAGTGAGTTCTTATGCCTGCTCAATCCATTGAGTAATTGGGAGCTTCCTTGGTTATGGTTACGTCGTGTACATGGCTCTCTCTCATTCCCGCCGATGTGACACGAACAAAGCAGGCTTTATTTCTCATCTCTTCTATTGTTTGGCATCCCGTGTAGCCCATCGACGACCTGACGCCACCGACTAGCTGATGAAGAATCGATACCATGCTTCCTTTGTACGGTACGCGGCCTTCGATTCCCTCGGGTACAAGTTTTTCAGCCTCTGTGCTCTCTTGGAAATAACGATCACTTGAACCTTGGTTCTGAGACATCGCTCCAAGTGACCCCATGCC
>CAYFLM010000033.1:13653-16532 GCA_964343925.1 uncultured Methylococcus sp. | reverse complement strand
CCTTCTAGGCGCCATTTACCTGCATCTTTCGCACCTTGTTCACCCTTGAAGGCGATGTAGTCATCGTATGCGATCACTTCGGCACGAATAAATCCACGCTCAAAATCGGTATGAATGACGCCTGCAGATTGCGGTGCAGTAGCACCGACAGGTATCGTCCATGCTCTCACCTCTTTTACGCCTGCTGTAAAATACGTATACAAATTCAATAGTTTATAGGCCGCCCGGATGACACGGTTTAGACCGGGCTCCTTCATGCCTATTTCTGCAAGAAATTCCTCCTTATCGCCTTCATCAAGCTGTGCAATTTCAGCTTCAAAGGCTGCACAAACGGGAACGACCACTGAGTTTTCAGCATCTGCATACGCTCTCACTTTTTCGAGGTAGGGATTGTTTTCAAATCCATCTTCCCGAACATTAGCAATGAACATAGTTGGCTTTATAGTGAGGAGGTGAAGTTCCCTCAGTAAGGTTTTTTCTTCGGTTTCAAGCGTCATTGCCCGGACGGGTTTTCCGGTATCGAGATGAGCCAGTACACGCTCAAACAATTCCTTTCGGGCTAATTCTTCCTTATTTCCGGATTTGGAGGCTTTGACAGCGCGTTGTAATGCTTTATCAACCGTGCCCATATCGGCGAGACTGAGTTCGGTATTGATGACTTCGATATCTGAAATGGGGTCAACGCGTCCTGCGACATGGATGACATCCTCATCTTCAAAACACCGGACGACATGAGCTATCGCATCAGTTTCACGGATGTGGGCAAGAAACTGGTTGCCCAGCCCTTCTCCTTTTGAGGCGCCCGCGACGAGACCTGCGATATCGACGAATTCAATGGCGGTTGGTAGGACGCGTTCTGGCTTAACAATCTCTGCCAATGCATCGAGTCTAGGATCCGGAACAGGAACCACACCCACATTCGGATCAATGGTGCAGAAAGGATAGTTTTCAGCTGCAATGGCGGCCTTAGTCAATGCGTTGAATAGGGTTGACTTGCCAACATTGGGAAGTCCGACGATACCGCAATAAAGAGTCATGAATGAGACCTGATAAATAAATAGATGGGTGAAATGGATATTTAAAGTTTTATACGATCCAGCTGATCTGAAATGAGAGCGACCACTCGCGTTACGGCTCCCCTATTCTCGGCTAGAAATTCAGTAGCAGATTGCGTGAGTCGACCACGGTAATCGCTGTCTTGTAATAGTTTTATTACGAGAGGCGCGATTTCATCAGCATGGGTGATCTGCACGGCCCCTCCCCTATTGATAAGCCCCTTCGTTATGTCCTTAAAGTTTGCAGTATGAGGCCCGAAGAATACCGGTATGCCGGCTGCTGCAGGTTCGAGTACATTTTGACCGCCATGAGGAATGAGGCTGCCTCCTACAAAGGCAACATCAGAAGCACTATAAAAAGTCTTAAGTTCGCCAATGGTATCCAAGATGAAGACATCGGTCAGCGTTGAGCAGACCTCTCCCCTGCTTCTCCGCACGGCAAAGAGTTTTCGGCGTTCACAATTTCGGGCGATGTCATCCGCTCGTTCAGGATGTCTTGGTGCCAGAATGAGTACAAGATCTGGGATGGTTTGTTTAGCGCTAATCCAGGCGTCGATGAGCAGGTCATCCTCACCAGGGTGGATGCTGCCTGCAATCCAAGCAGGACGCTGGTTGAGCACTTTCTGCTTTATCTCAGTAGCGAGCGCAAGTGTTGCACTATCAAGTTCAATATCGAATTTGATATTACCAGGTACGCACACGCGCTTTGCTGTAACACCGACCTCCCGGTAACGTTCTGCATCATCATGGGTTTGCGCTGCAATCAGCGTTACCGCGTCCAATGTATCGCTAACAAATCGTCCCAGCTTTCGATAGCCTTTAACTGAGCGATTCGATAATCTCCCGTTGATAATGAGGATGGGTATACCCTGCTTGGACGTCATTCGAAATAGATTGGGCCAGATCTCAGTCTCCATGATGATGGCGATCTTGGGCGCAAAATGTTTCAGAAATCTTTGGACAGGACCAGGGACATCATAAGGAAGGTAAACGTGACTAACCGTTTTTCCAAATACGGATTCAATGCGTTTTGAACCCGTTGGGGTCGTGCAAGTGATGAGGATACGGAGATGGGGGTTGTTCCTTTGAAGGGTTTGAACAACTGGGATGGCGGCTTCAGTTTCTCCAACAGAGACAGCATGAAACCACAGGTCGTTGACGCTGGATTGAGTGCTATAGAATCCCAGTCGCTCGCTTATCCGTTTTCGATAGCCAGGTAACCTTCTGCCCTTCCATAGCAGTCGGAGAAGGACCCCTGGGAGTGCCGCATAGAAAAGGAGGGTATAAAGAATCCGCACGGCCTGACCTTAAAGGGACCCAGCACAAGGCCGGGTCCTTTCACATCTTAGGTCTTACTCTGCCTCAACCTTGATCGTCAATTCAGCTACAACATCACTATGTAACTGAATGGCAACGGCGTATTCACCCGTATTGCGGATGGTACCGGAAGGTAGACGGACTTCGTGCTTTTCGATGGCAACGCCCTTTGCGGTAGCCGCATCGGCGATATCCTTCGTGCCAATTGATCCGTAGAGTTTCCCTTCATCACCCGCTCTATGCGTGATGACAATTTCGAGAGCGCTGATGGCATTGGCGCGAGCTTGAGCCGCAGAGAGGTCAGCCGCTGCCTTCTTTTCAAGGTCTGCACGACGTGCTTCAAATTCCTTGATCTTTTCAGGCGTAGCAGCAACTGCCTTGCCGTGCGGGATTAGGAAGTTACGACCGTATCCTGGGCGAACATCAACCTTGTCTCCCAAGTTTCCAAGATTCGCAATTTTCTCAAGGAGAATAATTTCCATAGTTGTACCTCAATCAATATTTTTT
>CAYFLM010000033.1:0-13553 GCA_964343925.1 uncultured Methylococcus sp. | reverse complement strand
TTCTCAAGGAGAATAATTTCCATAGTTGTACCTCAATCAATATTTTTTTAAGACGTCTTATGCTCTATGAAAGCGAAGACGCCAATGAATCCAAGTGTCGCTAAAGCCAAACACAGCGATCATGCCGATGAGTGGCGCGATAAAAAACAGCCCAACATAAACCCCAGCAAGCCAGAACTTCCCAGCCTTACTATCCAAGCAAAGCGCATGGATTACGGCAAACCCGACTAGCAAATAGATCATCATGAATGGAATGGCCAAGTTAATGGCCATTTCAGCGATGCCATCTGTAGCTAGTGATCCAATGGCCAAAAGGGCCAACACACCATATGCAAACCATTTAGAAGGCTCGAGTTGCAGAAATTCTGTTCTGAACCCGCCTGGATTAAACAAGTTGGCTTGCCACCACCTCGCTAGAAGGAGGCTGAGTGCCACCGTTAAAAGTGACCCTGCGGCAATGGCGCCCGTTGCATAACGCGATAAAAGTTCCATTGAACGTTGTAGCAGGGCTGGGTCAATCCCAGGCGCTCCCTGCTCCATCATGGGTTTCATGATGGCTTGAATTTGTGCAAGCCATAATCCCGAAGGATCATCTGAAAACCCATAAATCGCAACGATCGTTACCAGGCTCAAACCTAAGGCACTCGCTAAGGTGAGACTCAGGTTTGCGCTTTCACGCAAGATCAGAGCAATCACAATAGTTGGTGCCCAAATAGCGGCGGTATAAGCAACCGCTTCAATGGGATCTCCCATGATGAGCTGTCCTGCAATTGCAATTGCAGGCAGTGTCATCCCAGCAATCAGCAAGCCCTCTCTGCTCCCTCTTCTGAGGGTAGGCAGAGCGATTCCCGCTGCTGCCAGCAAACCTGCAAGCGAAAGCATCCAGGAAAGCACGGTCAGTAGCGTGATCATGAAAACGGCTTGTGGCCGTCCTTTCATGATGAATGCTGCAATGCCGGTCATGGTTGTGCCGACTTAAGCGCTGGTTATCTTATTCGTGGCTGTCGCAGAACGGCATCAGAGCAAGAAATCTTGCGCGTTTGATCGCCGTAGCGAGTTCGCGCTGATGCTTGGCTTTGGTTCCGGTGACGCGACTTGGAACGATTTTTCCGGTTTCGGAAATGTATTCCTGAAGGAGTTCCAAGTTCTTATAGTCGATCTCGTTACCTTCTGAGAAACGGCTACCTTTCTTACGTTTAAATTGACGGGCCATAGTTACCTCTCGTGTTCTTGTTGGATCTATTATCCAATCGGTGGATTAGCTTTCTGATTCGGCTTCAGCAACGACTTCTTCGTCGTTGTCGCGAATCTCTGCCTGTTCTGATTGACCGCTACGAGCCATCGGTGACTGCTCTGTGATTGCAAAATCACGGCGGATAGTCATCGTTCTCAGGACGGCATCGTTGAAGCGGAAACCACTTTCAAGTTCTTCGAGGGTTGCTTGGTCGCACTCAATGTTCAAGAGAACATAGTGTGCCTTGTGAATTTTATTGATGGGATAGGCCAACTGACGGCGACCCCAGTCTTCCAGACGATGGACATGGCCGTTGGCCGTTTCGATCAGTCCACGATAACGATCAACCATCGCAGAAACCTGCGAACTTTGATCGGGGTGAACCATGAGTACGATTTCATAATGACGCATGAATGCTCCTTATGGGTTGAAAAGCCTTCCGCAAAAGCGGTAAAGCAAGGAGTAGCAGCTCGAAAGCTACTGGTTAAGCGCTGGAATTTTAAAGGTTCAGGGCTTGCGATGCAAGTCTTTGATTTGTCTTCCTTAGAGGAAAATGATGATTAGTAGATACAGGATGACGGCGAGTGCAATCCAGATCCAGTGTTCCTTGGCCCAATGTCGAAGCCACAATTTGAAATATTGCCGATCACGAAACCGGCGAATAAAGGCTCTGCGAACAGAAAGGTAGCCCCAAGTGAGTAACGCGCTGAAGGCGGCAAAGCCAATCCAGGCCGTAAACATCTGGGCGGTATGGCCTTCCAGGTGAAAGACGAGTTCAAGCAGTTCCTCGGTAAAAAGCTCGAGGTATTCAAGTACATAAAGGAAGCCATGAGTGACGAGGCCAAGTATGCTGTCCCAAAACATAATAAAGATCAGAAACCCACCCAATGCCATCAGGGTATGTTTTCTGGATGTGGGGAAATGCAGATTCAGTGCGTGTTCTTCAGTCACCGCTTCTGAAGGCTCTTGATGCTCTTCCATGGATTCCTCAATCGATTAAACGCAATCTTGCTACTTTGTGGCTCAGAGTGCAATCCATTCAGATCTACTGGCCACAAGTGAGGCAGTTGGGGTTACGGTCGTATTCGATGGTGCGTGTTTCGAGCGTCAGCGCATCGAGGAGAATCAGACGATGCGTCAGCGTGGTGCCAGCACCTGTAATGACTTTCAGTGCCTCAAGCGCCTGCATGGTCCCAATGATCCCGGGTAGTGGCGCGATCACTCCGTTTTGAGAGCAGGCTTCACCCACCGCACTGTTTAGTTCATAAATACAGTTATAACAAGGGCTAGTTGCGTCACGAAAATCAAAAACAGTGATTTGCCCCTCGAACCGGATGGCTGCACCCGATATCAGGGGGGTTCCTGACCGATAGCAGGCCGCATTGAGCAAAAACCGTGTATCGAAATTGTCGCTGCAGTCTAGAACGACATCAACGGTATCCAGTAATCGCGAAAGAGACGCCTCATCCAGTTTCTGGTGGAGAGGTATCAGGTCCGTGTCTGAATTGAGCGTCGAGAGTGTTCTAGCCGCTGAATCGGCTTTCGGTGTTCCAATGGCCGATTGCTGATGCACGATCTGTCTTTGCAGGTTGGAAAGATCTACGACATCAAAATCATTGAGTATCAAGGTACCAACGCCTGCGCTCGCAAGATAGAGCGCTGCCGGTGATCCCAGTCCCCCCAAACCAACAATCAGGACTTTTGAGCTTAATAAGGCCTCCTGTCCTTCAATATCGATCTGCGGCAAAAGGATTTGTCGACTGTAGCGGAGTAATTGTTCGTCTTTCATGGTCCTAAATTATGATTGGCTATAGATCCACTTGTCATCTCAGGTACTAGGAATATGGCTTCATTTGTTTCGACTCGATCAGCAACACTGCATGATTAAGGTCACTTTGTAATATCATAGGGACTCAGACCCGCATATGAGCGATTTCATGACCCGCCTTCTGTTGATTGCCCTTTTGTTTGCCAACACCTTGGTCTACGCCGAGGAGGGTAGCTCATCTGATGGTCAGGTCGTGATGGATCCGGATCAGCCGGAGCTCCCTGCGCAGGTTAAAAGTGGTGAGCCCATGGAACCAGACGTCACCATTATTCGTCGTGGTAACGAAAGTATCGAGGAATACCGCATCAACAACCATGTCTACATGCTCAAAATTACACCCGCCATAGGTCCTTCCTATTACATGACGGACAAGGATGGGGATGGCAACATGGACGTTAGGCAGAGCTATCTGCAATCTGGAATGAATATCAATAAGTGGGTTCTATTTAGCTGGTAGATCACAAAGTCGACGCCAGTGTTCCTACAAGCCGAAGGCCATACTGCCCGGCATCATTAAAAACCATGTGACCCAAGGATCTGTTTTGAAGAGTGTGTTCAACACCAAACTGCATTCGCTAATCGATGCGGGACAAGAGGCGCTTCTCGGCGACGGGCTGACCGGCATCGAAAAAGAAAGCCTTCGGCTTTCTAAAGATGGCCGTATTGCTCAGACGCCTCATCCGAGCCGATTCGGATCTGCACTAACGCATCCCTGGATCACAACAGACTATTCAGAAGCGTTGATCGAGTTGATTACGCCGCCTTGTGGGGAGGCCGAGGAGACCCTTGGGTTCTTGAATGATCTGCATCGATTTATAAATGAGCATCTGGATCAAGAAGTCCTGCTGGCCTCTTCCATGCCCATCGGTCTTTCAGGTGATGAAAGCATACCTATCGCCCAGTATGGTTCATCCAATATTGGTCAGATGAAGCATATCTATCGTAAGGGTTTGGCCTACCGCTATGGTCGAACCATGCAATCGATTGCGGGTGTGCACTTTAATTATTCGGTCAATGAACAACTCTGGCCGGTATTCAAAGAGTTAAGAAAAGTAGAGGATCCCCTTCCCCGCTTTATCTCTGAGAGCTATTTCGAGGTCATCCGTAACATCCATAGACATGGCTGGATCCTGATCTATCTCTTTGGTAATTCGCCTGCTATTGGCAAATCTTTCTTTACGGGGAGAGAGAGTCTTGGGTCGAGCTACCCTGAGTTTGATAAGGATACCTACTATAAGCCTTATGCCACTTCTCTCAGAATGAGCGATATCGGCTATCGAAATGACAATCAGACCAGTCTGGATATCTCGCTCAACGACTTGGATGATTATGTGAGGGATCTTGAGTCTGCGATGAACCAGCCCTACCCGCCCTATGAGGGTATTGGCCTTGTCGTAGACGGTGAGTATCGACAACTCAGCACAAATATCCTACAAATTGAGAACGAATACTATAGCGTGATAAGGCCCAAGCAGGTGGCCCTTTCCGGTGAACGTCCCACTATTGCGCTGCGTAAGCGAGGTGTCCGTTATCTTGAGCTTAGGGCGCTCGACCTCAATTCTTTCAGCCCTTCAGGGATCACGATTGAATCCATCCGGTTTATCGAAACATTTGTACTCATGTGTCTCCTCACAGAAAGTCCTATGTTTGATACCGATGAAAAGGTCGAAACCAGCCAGAATAGTCTTTCGGTCGCTTGTTGTGGCCGAACGCCTGGGATCCATTTGCTACGACATGGCAATACCATTGCGCTCAAGGACTGGGCAAATCAGATCCTCGATGCGATGGTTGAAATCGCTGAACTATTGGATACACGATTAAATCTGGGAACCACCTACCGGGATGCTGTCGAAGCGCAACGTGCAGGGGTGAATGATCCGGAATTGACCTTATCGGCGCGTGTTTTAAGGGAAATGAGAGAGCAAGGTTTATCGTTCGAGGCCTATGCCCTAAAACTCTCTGAGGAGCATGCGGACTTCTGGAGAAAGCACGCACTCAATGATCGGAAGCGTTCGGTTTTAGCAGAGGAAGCGGAATCCTCGTGGCGTCAACAGAGAAAGGTCGAGCAGTCCGATCTGTTGGATTTTGATACTTACCTAAAGCGGTATATGGAAAAACGTTGATCCCATGAAACGCAAAAGGGCGAGTGGCCTAAACCACTCGCCCTTCCCAAGTGAGAATCCTAAGATGCTTACTTGCTTGAAGCGGCCTGGATCTTCGTGACAGCGTCAACTACACCAGACAGTGTGGTCGCAGCCTTAGCCGTATCACCCTTTTCGCATTCTTCCTGGCCAACTTTCAGGGTCTTGATCGCATCCTGAAGTGGCTTGCCAGCTGCATCGCCAGTGATTTCCTTGTAGTGCTGCTTTGCCTGTTTAACGTCGGCAAGGCACTGGTCCTTGTTGCCAGCAGCTGCAGCTGCCTGTGCATCCTTGATTTTCGCAAGGGTCAGACCGAGGTGTTCAGCAACGCCAGCTGCGTTTTCAGCAGCAAATGCACTACCAGAAACAGCGAGAGCCAGAATTGCGCCGCCGATTACAGAAAAAGTCTTGGTTGTCTTCATGATGTCTCCACAGGCAACTCTGATTCAGAGCGGCCAGATTGATTTCCTATTATGGGTTTGCTGACGTAAGGTTAATCCAACCTTGGATCGATAGGGTTTACCGGTTCAAGAGATGGTCAGTTGCGATCCAGTCGTTTCGCTTCTGAATGCCAACGAGGACATATTAAACAGGTTGAAATCAGTTGTCATGCTTTTATTGACAGATTATTAACAAAAAAAAACAGTCCGGCGGTGATTCATCACTGACGGACTGTCTTTAGATTCCTTCTCGGGGGAACCGCTACTTGGATACGAGATGGCTTAACCAGAGATTGGAAAGCTTTTCTTGCACCGAGTTCTGACGAAGGCGAGCCTTGAGGTTAGGGAAATCAACCCGATCAAGATCCTGATCCTGATTGTAGCAAGAGTAAACAAAGTGCTCCTTGCCGGTTTCAGGGTCGACGTGCTTACAGAGACATTGCGCGCAAACACCCTTCATCATGCACTGCATGGGTGAGTTAATTGAACCAATCGCGCTATGGTGCGGTTTGATATAGGGCTTGAGCTCGTTGAAGCGAGCGGCTTTCACAGCCTCCATCATGCGATCGGATCCAATGACCACCATATGGTCAACATCGTCCAAATGGATCGGGGTTGCGCCGAGCTCACCCTTGGCATAAGCGAGCATGGCTTGCACGATATTTCCGACAAAGGTCTTGTCCTGCGGTCTGAGGGTTGGAATCGGCTCTGCTCCCGGGATCGGGTCAACCGCCCAAACAACGATATCAGATGCCTCTTCGATATCTCGGACCTTGAAGACATCTTCACGCTTCCTGTAGCCAGCAAAATAAATGACCTGGCTTCCTGCAGCGCGGAGTGCCTTTCCGATAGAGAACAGTACGGCGTTTCCGAGCCCCCCTCCGATCAGCGCTATCGTTTGGCCCGCATGAATTTCAGTAGGTGCTCCGGTAACGCCCATAACCACCACCGTGTCGCCAGGTTTCCAGGTTGAGAGCAGTCTGGATGAGGAGCCCATTTCGAGAGCGATCAGTGATACCAAGCCTTGCTCCTTATCAACCCAGGCTCCGGTGAGGGCGAGTCCTTCTGCAGCTAAAACCGTACCTTCGACCACGGGTGCAAAAGCTTCGAAGTTCTGAACGCGATAGAACTGACCCGGTGAGAAATGCTTTGCGGCAAGCGGTGCCCGGACAATGACTTCAATAATCGTTGGCGTGACACGATTGACCTCAACGATTCTGGCGAGGAATTTGTCATCCAGGTTCTTTTGGAAGTTTTTGAGTGCAGCGTTACGTGCGGGTTGTCCTGCAGGATCCAGATTGGCGATTTCAGGCTCGAATACCTTTTTGATGTAAGGGTACCCATCTTTAGCGCTGGCCATGGCCTTAACCACATTTCCGGCATACACGGGGTGATTGTCACCGTAAAAGGTGATGTATTTACCGTTCCGGTTATAGGATGTGAATGGGGCGGGCTTGCCAATTTTGGGGCTCGTCTCATCATGTGTCTCAACCAGTTTCATTTCGGCATCATTCCACTCAGGCTCATAGCGCTGGTAGAACTTTTTGTCCATGGTGAAACTGTCTGGATGCTCGGATTCATAGATCGTGTTGGGTGAAGTTCCCGCAGCGACAAAAAGACTCCTCAGAGGGACATCGAGTGTCTTCGCGCGTGTCCACTTCCCTTCAACCAGTTCAAGCTTTTCGAATTTGACGGCCTTGATATGGCCCATCTCGTCTTCAATCGCTTCAAGGGGACTCATCCCCGGCGCAAGACGAATACCTTCCGCGAGCGCCTCTTCAATTTCTTCGGCATTCTGGCGGTATGCGGGGGCATCCTCTATGCCTTTCCGATAGAACATGGTGACGCCGCCCCAGCTCTCGAGGAGGGGAAGGAAATTGGGTTTTTCGCCCGCAGACGCTGCGCGTTGACGTTCGGCCTGAATCGCTCGTCCATGAGTAAGAAACTCATCCAGGATTCCCAGCTCTTCAGGATCGTACATGTTGCGAAGCGCCGTTTCTCCGTGGAGGCGGCTGAGGTTTTCATAGCGGTGCAGTACCTTTTCAACCTGAACCGGGTAATAGGCCAAGACCTCTGTACAGGTATCGATAGCCGTTAGACCGCCACCGATAATGCCGGCAGGCAATCTGACCTGTAGGTTAGCCAGTGAGCTCTCCTTCGCAGCCCCACTTAACTGAAGCGCCATCAGGAAGTCAGAGGCTTTTCTTACGCCACGAATGAGGTTGTTCTTGAGATCGATGAGCGTCGGCTTTCCAGCACCGGATGCAATGGCAATATGGTCAAAGCCCATATCCCAGGCTTCGTTGATCGTGAGTGTCCCACCAAAGCGGACACCACCATAGATTTTAAAGTTCTGTCTTCTAAGGAGATTGAGGTAAATGACCTTAAGGAAGTTCTTGTCCCACCTCACGGTGATCCCGTACTCCGCGACTCCGCCGAAACCCAGCATGATCCGCTTGTCGAGATCCTCATAGAGCGTATTGAAGTCATGGATCGGTTCGGGGGGTGTGGTTTCTGATCCTGTCAAAGCAACCGGGAGCGGCTCGATCTTGAGGCCGTCAATACCGACCACACCAAATCCCTCGTTCAGAAGGTAGTGTGAAAGCGTGTAACCGGCAGGACCCATGCCGACCACCATTACATTTTTACCGTTATAGGGTAATGCGTGGGGACGTTTGACGTTTAAGGGATTCCAGCGGGTTAAAAGGCTGTAGATTTCAAAACCCCAGGGCATGAAAAGCACATCCGTAAGCACGTTGGTTTCAATCTGCGGAATATTGACCGGTTGCGTCTTCTGATAGATGCAACCTTTCATGCAATCATTGCAGATTCGGTGACCCGTACCTGGGCAAAGTGGATTGTCGATGGTGATCAGCGCTAAGGCCCCAAGATTGTCGCCCTGACGCTTGAGGGTGTGCATCTCTGAAATCTTTTCTTCCAGAGGGCATCCGGTAATCGTGATACCTAGAGGGTTGGTCTTGAAGGTCCCATCCTTCTTGTTACGCATACCCTTGGAGCAGGAATCGGTATCGCGATCGTGGCAGTAGATGCAATGATCGACCTCATAAAGCACGCGACGTTGTGGAAATCTTGGATCGGTGAGTCCGAAGCCATCCCGTCGGCGGTGATGGTTTTCACTGCATTTCCACACTTCATAGCCATCGACTTCGGCCGTGTCGTGATGAACAAGGTGTGCAAAATCGGTTTTTGCAGGGGTCTTGAATGAAACCCATTGGCGGGTTTCGGGTTGGAAATCATCGACACGAACGGAAGCGAATGTCCAACGGCCGATAACATCACTAAGACCATTTAGGAGCTCGAGATCATCGCCCGCGAGTATGTCCTTGAAAACAGCAGGTGCATGGGTATGAGCCATGAGTCTTCCGCGAAGGGCTCTCGCCACATCGAGGTTTTGCTCATCCTCTGCCCGCTTGATCGTCATTCCGAGCTGTGCAACAGCGGCTTCACGGTCATGGCTCAAGGCATCCGGATCGCCGCAGGCGTCGAGCAAGGTATTAAAACTTTTGAGGATGGTGGGGAGATCCCAAGCTTGTGGATCCTCACCTTTGTATCGACTGGCCGATTTGGCAACAAAATCGGATTTAAAGCTGAAGACACTGTCAAACTGGGCACGAATGGCCGCCTTCTGCGAGGCTATGAGAGGTTCGACCTTGAAAAGCTTGGCAACAAAAAGACCGACATGAGGCGCCATTTTGACCAAGAGATCTGAAATCACCTCAGGAGCTAACCCCTCACCCTGGTTTTTCCGATAGGCCGAAAAGTCGGCCAATAGCTGGGGGTCGATGGCGGCGACGGCTTGATCGAATTCCTGATCAAGATCCTTCAGGCGTTTTGGATCATAAAGATCGGCGTAGGTGAAGCCTGAAAGGCCAAGAGTCAGTGGGGTTTTGTTCGATGCAGCTTGGACAGGAACGTCAGTCATGAATGGTCAATCGATGATGTGCTAAACAGGGAAGAGATCACAGCCGGGAACCATGCTTGTCCAGAGTGAGTCTGAATTGGTATCAGGCTAATAACCACCTATTTTATTTCAAAAAGGGTTCAAAAGTCGATTCTTTAAGGTTTCGAACAGAGCCCTTCTGGTGATAGTCTGAATCTTAGAATCTGAGCACAAAGCCCGCGCATTACAAGAGGCCACTGGCATGAAACACCCGATCTCGACCCTCTACCCCACCCTGCTGAATGCGACCTCCAAACAGCCCCCTGATCCCCTTTCGATCAAGCAGCACTCCGAGTCTTTTGCCCCCCTGGTGATGGATGATGCGAGCTTCAAGGCAATTGAGGTTGATGTCCTGTTTGAGGCCATCAATCACACGTCAACCCGAATCGGTAGCGCCTCCCTTTTTAGATCGCTCAAGCACCCTTTGAGCGAAGTGGATCTCATTAATGAAAAGCAGGCAGCGATCCGTGAGATTGAGACGAACCCGCAACTCAAATTGCAATTGGGACGACTTCTAGAAACATCAGCCAAACGGGAACAAGATTTTTATAACCTCATTTTCGGTACTTTTCTGGGTGCCGTGGGTTCACCCGCACATGCCTATGAATTTGAGGGCTTTGGCTATGAACAATACATCCGGGGGACTGGGTTTCTTGAAAATCTAGTCGACCAGGTTTCAGGTTTAGAGGTCACATCGAGCTACCTCAGTGCTTTGAAAGAGGACGTTCTAAAACTCTCTGAGACGCGCACCTATCGCTTAATCAAGGGGCCTGCCTACCGGACGGAGAAAGGGATGATCACGGCTGATGAAAAGCCATGGTTTATTCCGGCACTTAAGTTCACACCTTCTCTGTTTAAACCCGTTGCGATATTGACCACCGTTGTCGCAATGCTCTTGTTTCTTGAATTTGCGCCTTTTGCGCTCGACCTCGTGGCATCGCTCTCCCCTGCCCTCTGGTTCCTCGCCTTTCCTCTGGGTCTTCTTTACTTTCCGGTTGTCGGAAACTTTGATCGGGATGGCTGCATCTATCCGCTAAGAGATCTCATCAAAAAGACTGTAGAAGTCCAGGAAGCCTTGGAGGCGCTCGGGCAGATTGATGAGCTCATGAGCGCTCTACGTTACAAAGAAGCCTTTGCCCATGAGTGCACCCTACCCCGGATGATTGAGGACAAACAACATAAGATTCGTCTTGAAGGGGTGCGAAATCCAATTCTGGGCAAGTCAAATGTCAATTACGTACCCAATGATCTTGAATTGACCAAAAACCACTTGCTGATGATTACGGGCCCCAATAGTGGGGGAAAAACCGCATTCTGCAAGACACTTACACAGACCCAGTTGCTTGCTCAGATCGGCTACTTCGTACCGGCTTCCTCTGCTGAAATGACGGCAGCGGACCGAATTTATTACCAGGTTCCAGAGCTAAGCCAACTCGCTGATGGCGAGGGACGCTTTGGTACTGAGCTCAAGCGCACCAAGGAGATGTTTATGGCTTCATCCGCACGGAGTCTTGTCGTCATGGATGAACTCTCCGAGGGGACGACACATCAGGAGAAAATCGAAATTTCGATGGATGTCCTTGAGGGCTTTGCCAAGAAAGGCAACAACACCATCCTAATCACCCACAACCACGAACTCGTGGAGGCTTTACTTAAGAAAGGTCTTGGGCTTGCAAGGCAGGTCGAATTCAGCGGTGAGGTTCCGACATTCCGCATGGTTCCGGGTATCTCGACCGTCAGCCACGCTTCGCGTGTCGCCAAGAAAATTGGATTCTCGAAGGAAGATATCGAACGTCATCTCAATACCGCAACCTAGGAGAGGTTTCGAGCTTAAGCTAACTGTTTGAATTGGTGGGATAACTTGCTGTAATTATGGGTCCTGTGGCATCATAGGTGATGAATTTTTCTCGCCCGATGATGGGTGGGAGACGGTTATTCATCCAGCTAACCCACAGATTTCAATCACGTTTAGGAAACACCATGCCCGGTCGCAATCATCTTTATATCCCTGGTCCTACCAATATCCCGGATTCCGTTCTAAGTGCCATGCATGTCCCTTCTGAGGACCATCGCTCTCCGAACTTTCCCAAGTTGGTGACACCACTACTGGAGAACCTTAAGAAGGTATTCAAGACCGAGAAGGGACAATGCTTCATTTTTCCGGCGACGGGAACGGCAGGTTGGGAAATTGCGATCACCAATACGCTGTCACCCGGGGATAAGGTTTTGACTTACCGCTTCGGTCAATTCAGTCATTTGTGGATCGATCTTGCCAAGCGCTTGGGTTTGGATGTTGAGTTTCATGAAGTCCCCTGGGGTGAAGGTGTTCCACTGGATCATCTCGAAGAGCGTTTAAAGGCTGACAAAAACCACGAAATCAAAGCGCTGCTGATCTGCCATAACGAAACGGCAACGGGTGTGACGAGCTCCCTCCCGGGCGTGCGTAAGGCCCTAGATACTTCAGGCCACCCTGCACTCTTTTTTGTTGATGGGGTGAGCTCTATTGGTTCATTGGAATTCCGTTTTGACGATTGGGGCATCGATGTAGGGCTTGCTGGAACCCAGAAAGGCTTCATGTTGCCTGCAGGTCTTGCCCTGCTCGCCTTTAGTCAGAAGGCCTTAGCCAAGCGTGAAACGGCTCAGTGCCGCCGCGCATTTCTTGATATCTATGACCACATGGTTCACAACCCAGGTGGCTATTTCCCCTATACGCCCTCTATTCCACTCCTGCATGGTTTGACCAAAGCCGTCCAGTTGCTGTTGGAAGAAGGCATGGAGAACGTGTATGCGCGTCACGCGCGTCTGGCTGAAGGTGTCCGCCGTGCGGTTGCCGCCTGGGGGCTCAAGACGTGTTCCAAGGATCCCAAATGGCATTCAAACTCTGTGACGGCCATTGTTGTTCCTGAAGGTTTTGATGCGCGTGATGTGATGCACTTCGCCTATCACCGCTATAACCTTTCACTGGGTGCAGGACTTTCCGAAGTGCTCGGTAAGGTTTTCAGAATCGGTCATTTGGGTGATTTGAACGAACTGATGCTCGCCAGTGCAATTGTGGGCTCTGAAATGTCTATGCTAGATGCCGGCATTAAGGTGACTCCAGGGAGTGGTATCGGAGCGGCTCAGGAGTACTGGCGCTCCACTGCCGCGCCTTTGGCGCCTAGGGGTTAAAAGTCTCCATCAGGATCCCGGGGCCACCCGGGATCTTTTTTTGTGGGTTCGGAAGCTCAAAAGTCCGAATCTCTCTGTCACTCAAAATCATCGGGTACGCCCATGAGCAAACTGAAGGCTTTAGTGACCAGGCGCTGGCCTGAGGCGTGTGAGGAACGGCTGAAACAGCTGTTTGATCTTACGCTCAACCTCGACAACCATCCTTTGTCTGAAGCCGAGCTCAAGGAGGCGATGCGGCATTATGACGTCGTCCTCCCCACGGTTTCGGATCGAATCTCCACAGCTGTTCTAAATGTAGAACCACTCCGTTGTCGATTGCTGGGTAATTTTGGTGTGGGGTTTAATCATATTGACCTTGAAACCGCTAAGTCCCGGGGTATCGTGGTCACCAATACGCCAGATGTCCTTACCGACTGTACGGCAGATATTGCCATGTTGCTGATGCTCATGACGGCTCGCCGAGGCGGTGAAGGTGAACGTCTGGTGCGTTCATCCCAATGGACGGGATGGCATCCCACCCATTTCCTTAGCACGAAAGTCACGGGTAAAACCTTGGGGCTCATCGGCTTCGGGAGGATTGCTCGTGCTATGGCCACCAAAGCTCACTTTGGATTTGGTATGCCGATCGTTTTCTACAACCGAAGTCCGGTCGACCCTGATGTCGTCACGCATTTTAATGCTCATGCAGCGTCGTCGATTGAGGAGGTCTTAAAGACCTCTGACTTTGTGGCGCTTCACTGTCCTGGTAGTCCTGAAAATCGGCATCTTATGAATGCTGAAC
>CAYFLM010000032.1:0-16559 GCA_964343925.1 uncultured Methylococcus sp. | reverse complement strand
TGTAAAAGCCCGAGCAGAATAATCAAGAGGCTGTTCGTGATCAGAGGGCCCATAACCCCTCCATCCGGAAAGGACATCGCGCAGAGGAGCACCGCAAGACCGATATTTCGGTTGAGCGTTCCAAATCCCAGCACCTGACGCTCGCCCCACCCCCCTTCGCCCAAGATCAATCCCAACATAAAGCCGACTTCGCCCAAGCCCGCCATCAGGAGGAGCGTTTCTAAATCCATCGCGTGCATTACGCTGAATTCTAGATACACCAGGTAAACCAGCGATAGCGCACCGATGGTCTCTGTCACCATCTCAATGGGGCTTAAGAGTCGAGCAGCGAGAACAGGCCATAAAACCCGGACCCCCATCCCTAACACCAACGGAAGCGTGATGGTAGACAAGAGTAACCCCAGAACCGCCAAGGGCTCGACCTTTAAGCTGCCGGATAAATCCAGGAACCAGAGCCCCATCATCGAGGACAGTGGGGTCAAAAAAACGGAAAACAGCGGGAAAAGCGCCGTGAGACCCGCAGCCAGAGGAAGATGCCCCTCGGACATGCGGACAAAAAGGGGCACCACCGGCGCAAAAGGTGCGGAGGCCAAGAGCAACAAGGCCACCGCAGTGACCGGGGGAAGTTCGAATAGACGCGCCACCCAAACCGTCATCAGTGGAATCAGGAAAAAATTGAGCAGCAGGATCACATCCAATCGGCTCGATCGAATGGCGTTGAGTACCGTTTTGGATTCAAGCCGAAGTCCCACCGCAAATAAAAGCCCGGTGAGTGAACTGACCGTCAGTAATCGAACCAAAAGACCACTATGGGCGTGCAAGAAATCCGATAAAGAAGCAAAAAGCATTGGAAACTGTGTGATTGCAACCGATTAATTTAGAATACGTCCCCATAGAAACGAATGCCAGAGACAGGCTTAGGGAGTTGACGTTGAGAAAAGCGCGGTTGAGACTTAAAACCAGAAAGGACTACTGGTTGACCCGAGGCTTCTATTTTTCGATGCGTCACGCCTGGTGGGTCATCATTGCCTCTTTTCTTGGGGCCGGAGGCGCACTCTACTACACGGCCACCCACCTCAAGATCAACACCTACCCCGGAAATGTCCTATCCGATGCTCTCCCCTGGCGGCAGGACAAGCTCAATTATGAAAAGGCTTTCCCACAATTTCGGGATTCCATCGTTGCGGTCATCGATGCCCCAACCGTTGATCAAGCCAGAGAATCGGGTCGACAACTCTATTCGAGGCTACTCGAAGACCATCAGCATTATGACTGGGTGTTCTACCCTCCAGCAGAACGATTTTTTAGACAAAACGGCCTACTCTTTTCTGAAGAAGCAGAACTCGAGAAACTCTCCTATCACCTCGCAAAGGTACAGCCTTTTCTAGCGGAGGTCTCGACTGATCCCAGTCTTAGGGGGATGTTTCACCTGCTTGCGCTTGCCGTTGAACGCGACCATGAAGGCGATTTGGATCTCAAGGAGGTCTTTGACCGAATCCATCAAACCCTAGATCAAGGACTCACCGGAACCGCCACCCCGCTCTCCTGGGCAGAACTCATGAGCGGCTCATCACCCGACCCCCGCGACCGTCAGGTGCTGATGGAAATCATGCCCAAAATTGAATACAGCTCACTCGCACCCGGCGAAGAAATGATGCAAAGCATCAGAAAGGCTGGGGAATCACTCGGGTTCAAGGATAGCCAGATTTTGCTGCGACTCAGCGGTGCTGCAGCGCTCTCGGTTGATGAGCTTAAAAGTGCCAGTGTCGGTGCACAGATGGCGAGTCTTGGCTCTTTTCTCGGGGTGAGTCTCGTCATGCTGGTGGGGCTCCGGTCGCTCTGGCTCGTTCTCATTGTCCAGATGGGTCTGATTTTAGGGCTCATTTTTACGGCCGCATTTGCGACCCTCGCGCTCGGTCAGCTCAATCTCATTTCTGTCGCCTTTTCTGTGATGTACATCGGTATCGGGGCGGACTATGCCATTTACCTTTGCCTCAGGTACCGCGAACTCTCCGAGACTCAGAGCGATCACAAAAGCGCGCTTAAGCAGGCCGTTCGCCACGTTGGAGGATCGCTCGAAATTGGGACCATCACGACGGCCATCGGTTTTTTCTGCTTTATCCCCACCAGTTATCGAGGTGTGGCAGAGCTCGGTATCATCTCGGGTGGCGGCATGTTCATCAGCCTGTTTGTTACGCTGCTGATACTCCCTGCCTTCCTGAGTATTCGACGACCCGCGCCCTTCAAGGGAAAGCGGCTGCCAGCGACTAAAACCACACGCTTCCGCGCGCTGACCCATGATCTTTTGGCTCTTCCTGTTCGCCATTCAAGAACCGTTCTACTGATCGCAGGATGCCTTGGCGTCGTTGCCGCAACAGGCCTTGGCTTTTCCCATTTCGACAAAAACCCTCTCAACCTCCAGGACCCAACGGCAGAATCGGTTTCAACCTTCAGGGAACTCTTGAAGGACAGTCGACATTCACCCTGGTCTTTGGTGGCGCTTACCCGAAACCCAGAAGAATCTGAAGCTTTAAGGGCTAAACTGGAACAGCTCCCCGAGGTCAGCAAGGTACTCAGCCTGAGCGACTTCATCCCCAAAGGGCAGGAATCAAAGCTTGAAACCATTGAAGAGATGAGTCTGACGCTGGGTCCCTCTCTCGGTAACGGGACACTCAAGCCTCAAGCAGGCGTCCGTGAGAATCTTTCGGCCATTCGGGAATTTCAGGCTCAACTCAGCCGATCGATTGCCGATCATCCAGACCGGGCTGATACTCAAGAAGCCCTCCGTTTGCTCCAGAGTCTCGCCAAAACCTTGGAGCACCTCGAATCCTTGGAAGGTGAAGAGCGAATTCAGGCCATAGATCGCTTTGCTCACCTCCTCATCGGGACGCTCCCGTCGCAACTGATGCAGCTTCGAGAGGCGCTTGAGGCCCAGCCATTCCAAATTGAAGATTTACCGGTCGATATTCGGGAACGATGGATCAGCTCAAAAGGGGATTATCGAATTGAAATCCAGCCCAAAGAGGATTTACACAGTCCGGAGGCCATGGAGCGCTTTGTTCGAAAGGTCAAAGAGATCGCCCCCCACGCAACGGGTGTACCCGTCCTATTTATCGAGTCCAGCAATGCCGTGGTCAAGGCGTTCCTTGAAGCCTTTAGCTATGCGCTGATTGCAATTACGCTGATTCTTTATTTCACGATGCATCAGAAGCTGGATGTCATTCTTGTACTGGCACCGCTGCTCCTGGCATCGCTATTAACCGGGGCACTCATGTCCCTGGCAGGCGTTCCTTTCAATTTCGCCAATATCATTGCACTCCCCTTGGTCTTTGGCATGGGGGTGGATAACTGCATTCACATGGTGCATCGCTACCGAACAGCGCCGCCTAAAGATGGCATCCTCCTTCAAACCAGCACCGCGCTGGCAGTCGTTCTCAGCGCGCTGACCAACGTCAGTGGGTTCGGAAACCTCTCGGTGTCACCCCATCAAGGCATGGCGAGCATGGGTATGATGCTCACCATCGGGATTCTCTCGACACTCCTTTGCTCGATGATTGTTTTACCCGCTCTTCTCGCCTGGATGGAGGGAAGAAACACCCGTCAAAAGGTCAAGGCATGAGGCATAAAGGAACATTCGTGAGGCCATTGGCGAGCATAAGCACTTTGGTGTTGACCCTCAGCCTATGGCTCTTCACTACCCCGAACTTACAAGCAGAGACCTTGAGTCAGGATGAGCGGGCGCTTTTGGAAACCGAGTGGGGAACACCTCTTGAGACCGATGAAACATCCCCCGATCTTGATGACAATCTCATCGGCTGGATCGCACCGGACGGAGGGGCCAGAACCTATCAGGTGTGGGAAGTTCGATCGAAACCCAAGCAGGAGGTGCAGATCTTTTTGAGCCGTGCCCACGACAATACGGAAACCCAGTGGGAGTATCGGATGAATGGGGATGAGGCCCAGATCCTGGAGGAAACCGCTGAGGGCAGCCTCGTTATCCAGGGGGCAGTCGACAAGCACGAGGGCGTCAGCACGCGTTTTGAACCCCCCAAACCCTTGTTGAGGCTTCACAGTGCCGTCGGTGAAACCACGCGTCAGAACTATGCCATTTTAGTCTACGATCTCAAAAGCCCAGACCAGCTCAAGCATTCAGGCTCAATGGAGGCACTGATCACACCGCTCGGTACCTTCAAAATTAAGGTTCCTGCAGGAACGTACGAGGGACTTCTGGTTCGCTCCATCGCTAAAGGCGAGGTGGGTCCTGCCAAACTTGAAGACACTCAGTATCGATTCTATGCCCGTGATACAGGGCTTATTGCGTCACTCGAACAACGGAAGGTCTCTGCCTTCAAAATTTACCAGAGCACGAATAAAGTGGTCAGAGTACTGAATCAATCAGGTCGATAGGCAAGTTAACCATGGCGCGCTCCAAAAACGGCTACCGCAACTTTCTTTTAGCCCTTCTAGCCCTCTTTCCCACCTATCCTTTTCTGGTTTCCCTGGGTCCCGTTGGGCAACTGGTTGAGCTCACGATTGGGCTCATCGTCTTTGCTACTGGAATCAGAGCCACTCAGGGGCGGGCACACCAGACGCTCAAAACGATTGTCCCTTGCCTGATCGTTCTATTGTTCTGGCTACTCGAACAGGCCTTTGCTCACATCAGTTGGATTCGTATCTTCAGGGCCATTGCCTTCATTCTTTTTTACCTGCTGATGATCTGGAGCATCTCCGGAAATGTCTTTCGAAGCAGGGTCATTTCAAGGACCGAGCAGCTCTATGGTGCCATCTGCCTCTATCTCATCATTGGGGTCCTGTTTTCACATATCTACATTCTGATTCAAGCATCGAACCCCCAAGCGTTTGGCTGCACTTCGGTGATGTGCCAACCCGATTTTGATCTTAAATTCAGGACGGGTGTTCACGTTTATTTCAGCTTTATAACCCTCACCTCGGTTGGCTATGGTGACGTGATTCCACTCACCCCCTTTGCCGGCATGATTGCAACCCTGGAGGCCATCATTGGCCAAATGTACTCTGCGATAGTGATTGCACGGTTAGTGGGTCTTCATATTCTGGATGCCGTCTCTCCACGAGAATAATGTGAGCCAAAATGCTGATCTTTATTGATAGTGCCAATCCTGAGGACTGGGTCATGGAGCCCGGCTACCCTCCGATTCAGGGGGTTACCACCAACCCGAGTCTGGTGAGAGCCGCACAAAGGCGCGTGAGTCTCGAATCCTATCTCGAACTCATTGATGCGGCCGAGCGCTGCAAGATGCGGGAACTGATGCTGCAGTTACCCAAAAATGACGTGACCCCATCCGTTCAGTGGATTGAAACCATCCACGCTCATTCCAAAAACCTCAAGCTCAAACTCACTTTCAAAATCCCATGTGATTTTGAATGGAGTCCTGTCATTCAGTCGGTTAGCCGAAGGGGGCATCCATTTCTCCTGACCGGCCTCTCGAATCCTATTCAGCTGCTTTGGGCTAAACAGATGGGCGCCGACTGGGTGGCCCCTTACCTCGGCCGACTCCATGACCAAGGCCGCCCCGCGCTTCCATTGGCTGAAGCCTGCTGTGCTTTGCCTTTGGGCCCCAAGCTTTTGGCCGCGAGTATCCGAAAAGAAGAAACCTTAAGTGCACTCATTGCCATGGGGGCGCCTGCGGTCACACTCAGACCCGATTTTTTACGGCATTTTTCAAAAGATCCGATGACCCAGGCCGCCATCCAACAATTCGATGAGGATGTGGCTGAGAGTCTTCTAGCCCGCGATTGAACGATGCTCCAATCTCAGTAGATCCTGGAGCGTATTGGCATTTTCAAAACACTCGGGATGATCACCACAGTCCACCCGCTCCGGGTGGTGTCGCATCAACCAATCGCGCACTCTTCGCTCACCCGAATCCAGAAAGAGGCTCAGATCCGAAAGCAGATTTTGGTGGATCAACAAGACCACGGGATGAAGGACCTCGCCTTCGGTAGCCACACAGAGCGCGCTTCCCGTTTGAGTTGCAGCGTCCAGTAAGCGCTGAAGCACGGCAGTCTTCATCAACGGCGTATCGCAGGGAAGCGTCAGAAGATAGGGGGTTTTGATGACACGCAGTGCCGCTTCGATACCGGCTAAGGGGCCATCAAAGCCGGAGCGTCCATCCCGAACGACCCCATGGCCCAGTCCCTCATAGGCCTCAAGGTTTCGATTCGCACTAATCAGATTGCAACGGGTCAGCGGCGCAAGAATAGTGAGCGCACGCTCCACCAAGGGTTCACCCCGGAAGGAGATCCAACCCTTATCCGCCCCCTCCATCCTTTGGCCACGCCCTCCGGCGAGCACCAGACCCGTGACTTTCGTTTGATCCATCATCCCAGAATGATACCCTAATGCGGTATTGACTCCGCCTTAAGCGACATCCCCATGGTTCAACGTTGCTCCCTTCAAGGGTTTTTGATGTTTTTCTTTCTTTTCATGGGATGCACCCAAGAGGAACCCCGCTATTACAGCCGAGAGACCCGGACGAAATCATACTCAGACGTCATGGCCGAACTCGAACTTGCCATTACTGAACGGAATTACCGCATCACCGGCCACAACAAGATCGGCAGCGTGATTCGTGAACGCGACCAAATTGATTTCCCAGACTACGATACCTTCCAATTTTGTAACTTAACGCTTGCACGAGAGATGCTGGAACTTTCTCCCGAAAGTGTTTCCTGGATGCCGTGCAATATGGCGTTGAGAGTGGAGAACGAAAAAGTCATCCTCACCACGCATCTTTTAAAAGAGGACCCTAAAAATCCCAAGCTTGCGGCTTTCGCCAAAAAAATCAACGCCCAACTCAAGGAAATCGTGGATTTTGCAGTTGAAAACTAGTGTTTTCGATTGTCTCTCTGTAAGTCTCTCCTCTATGATTGCTGAACAACCTTAAGAAAGATGAACGCCATGGTAAAACTAAAATTGCTTGTAATTTGCATACTCGTCATGTCTACCCTTCCCCTCATGGAATCCGTAGCCGCGAGCAAACAGAAACCCGCCAGCAAACCCGAATCGGCGGGCGCTAGCCAAAGCATCAATGATTTCCCCACACAGGCCCGAGTGGAATATGTCAGCCAATGTATGGCGGAGCATGGGGGCACCAATCTGGACAATATGTATCACTGCGTTTGCGCCGTGGACAAAATCGCTGGCCTCATGCGCTATGAGGAGTATTCGGAGTCTCTGACCTTCACCTATATGTTTGATACCCCTGGCGATAAAGGAGGTGAATTCAGAGATCCTCCTAAATCAAAGCTGCTACGAGACAAGCTGAAGAATGCTCAAAAGGAGGCTGCCGTGTGCTTCCCAACGCTTCCCCAAAAAGCTGAGACACCGCCAAAACCCTGATCTCGGCACGCCCCGTTGAACGCCATTTAGGGTGAACAACCCATTTGATATTGCCATCATTGGTGGAGGCCCCGCAGGCCTGATGGCGGCTGAGGCTTCCAGCGCTCAGGGGTTTCGCGTTGCCGTATTCGATGCGATGCCCTCCTTGGGTCGAAAATTTCTCATGGCGGGCAAAAGCGGCCTCAATCTGACCCATTCAGAGCCCCTTGATCAATTCATTCAACGTTACGGGCCCCAAAAAAACTGGGTAGAGCCCTACATCAGGGCCTACCCGCCAACGGCAATTTGCGATTGGGCACAGGCGCTTGGGATCGAAACCTTCACGGGATCTTCCGGCCGTATTTTTCCGCGCTGCCTCAAAGGCTCCCCCTTACTCAGAAGCTGGATCCGCCGTCTGGTGGATCAGGGCGTGAGCTTCCATTTAAAACATCGCTGGCAGGGCTGGGGGCCTCAGGGAGAACTGGTGTTCTCAACCCCCGATGGCATTAAAACCTTAGCTCCCAAGGCAACCATTTTATCGATGGGAGGATCGACCTGGCCTCGGCTTGGATCCGATGGGGCCTGGATGGAGGTCCTCAGAGAACAGCGCCTACCGATCCAAGCCCCAAAACCCACCAACTGTGGCTTTGAGTGTGACTGGTCAAAGACCCTTTTGGAAAAACATGCCGGTGCCCCACTCAAGAATATTCGACTGCTCACTGCGGGACGGGAGGGACACCGCATCGATCAGATGGGGGAAGCACTCATCAGCCGTTATGGTCTCGAGGGGAGCCTCATCTATAGTCATTCCATCCTACTGAGAGACCTGATTGATCAAGAAGGCTACTGCGACATCACCCTCGATCTCCTTCCGGACCTTAAGCAGGCATTCATAGATCAAAAATTGCTGCAGCCTATGCGAGGTTTAACGACGACCCGCTTTCTCGAACGTCAGCTCAAACTTCCAAGCGTCAAGATCGCGCTTCTCCGGGAAAGATTGTCCAATGAAGCCTTAAGAGAACCCCAGGTATTGGCGACAGCGCTCAAATCGTTCCCCATTCGTCTTAATCGCACTCGCCCGCTCGAAGAAGCCATTAGTAGTGGGGGTGGGTTGGGTATCGAAGCCTTGAATGACAATCTGATGGTCAGAACCGTACCGGGTCTCTTCTGTTGCGGAGAAATGCTCGATTTTGAAGCGCCCACCGGGGGTTACCTTTTAACGGCCTGCCTTGCAACGGGAAAAGCCGCCGGGATGGCAACGGCACAATGGCTCAGGCAGAATGCCGGATCCCTTGCGGGAGCAGACTAGAGAACCCTCGACAAAATCCAGTCCAATGCCCTGTCAGGCAGGACCCTCTTCAGGACGGCAAAGAGGTGGGTCGGAAAAGTGACCCGATAGCGCGCCTTGGGACGACGATCTTCAAGTGCCCTCAAGACCGCCTGGGCTACAGCTTCTGGAGGCCGACTAAAAGCCACTGGCTTCTCCTGAGTCCCCATGCCCTCCTCAGATTTTTGATATGCCTTTTCATGAAAGCTCCCATCCATGCCCACATGGATATAGAACTGTTTTTGCGCCGTCTCCCTGAAACGACTTTCGATGGGGCCTGGCTCAATCAGGACCACATGAATTCCAGATCCCCTAAGCTCCAGCCGTAAGGTATCCGTAAGCCCCTCCAGTGCAAACTTACTGGCGTTATAGGCGCCTCGAAGCGGCATCGCCACAAAACCCAAGACTGAGCTATTTTGGATAATCCGCCCATGCCCCTGACGTCGCATCACGGGAATCACAAGACGCGTCAGTTCATGGGTACCAAAGAAATTGGGTTCAAACTGTGTTCTGAGGGCTTCGAGCGATAAATCTTCTACCGCTCCGGGCTGACCATAGGCTGCGTTGTTAAACAAGGCATCCAGACGCCCTCCCGTCGCGGCAAGAACCTCGTCAAGACCCATCCGGATGGATTGAGTGTCATTGAGATCGATGAGGACCGCTTCAAACCCCTCTTGAGTGAGTGACCGTCGATCGGCCTCCTTTCGGGCCGCCGCAAACACTCGATAGCCCCGCTCCTTGAGATAGCGGGCTGTGGCCAAACCGATGCCCGAGGAGCAACCCGTGATGAGAATACTGCGGGATTCTTTCATGAAACTTAGCCTCGAATCAGTCCTGAGGCGCGTCAGATTTGCCCCGACACGCCGAGGATTCCTGAGGTTCTGAGCCTTCGAGATAGGGGAGTTCAAGACAGCCCTGCCCCGTCAGGCTTCCGTCAACCCAGATCAGATTGACGTGATCCGGCTTCTCAAGGTCCAGCGATTCATGACTCACCCTTTTCATGGTGCTGGCCCACACCTTGAGCGCGCCCTCGGCACCCGTGAGGCCTGCCGGCTGATTATCATCCCGACCGACCCAGACCACTCCGAGATAATCACCGGTATAGCCCGCAAACCAACTGTCTCTCATATCATTGGTTGTGCCCGTTTTTCCTGCTGCAACCTGATCTTTAGGAAGATAGTTATAGGCTGGTTTGGCCGTGCCGGAGCGAAGCACCTCTTTGAGCGCTGCGTTGACGAGAAACACGGCCTGAGGATCGACGGTTTGACGAACATCGAGTCCATAGCGCTGCAACACTTTACCCTCCGGGGACACAACGGCCTGAATGGCACGGAGTGGAGTCAAAAACCCATCACTCGCAAGCGTCTGATACATCTGGGTCACTTCAAAGGGGGATAGACTGGCCGTCCCGAGAAGCATCGAAGGCACCATATCAATCTTACGCTCGATACCCAGATCCCGAAGGGTTTGGGCAGTCTTCGAAAGCCCGAGGTCCATCCCCAACCGGACGGTTGCAAGATTATAGGAGTGGGCCAGTGCGCTGAAGAGCGGGATCGTCCCGTGGATCTTGCCATCATAGTTTTTAGGCTCCCAGACACTGCCGGGTGTTTTGATTTCAATCGGCGTATCCTGAAGCGGGGTCGTCAGGGTGTAGCGATCCGAATGCTCAAGCGCGGTGAGATAGACCACGGGCTTAAAGAGGGATCCAATTTGACGGAGGGCATCCAACGCCCGATTGAACCCTGTCGTTTCAGGGTGCCTTGACCCTGACATGGCCGCAATCTCACCCGTCGAGCGACGCGTCATGATCGCCGCCGTTTCCAATTGGCGACTTTTGGGATTTTTCTCAAGCAACGCCAGGTTGTTGGCCATCGCATCTTCCAGCTGACGTTGCACGTAGACATCAAGCGTGGTGTAGATGTGAAGCCCTTCTGAGGTCAGATCCTCCGGCCGGTATTCTTTTTGAAGCTGGCGACGAACCAAATCCATGAAGGCGGGATAACGGCCACCCGGTTGATGGGGATCCACTACCACATCCAGTGGATGGCGCTTGGCCTCCTCCGCAGCGTCTGACTCAATAAATCCCTGATCGACCATTTCATCCAGAATAAGATCACGTCGCTTGAGGACTCGATCGGGATAGCGGTAGGGATCATAGTAGGAAGGACCGCGCACGAGAGACACCAGAAGTGCGGTGTGATGGAGCTCCAGAGCCTCAATGGGTCTTGCAAAATAATACTGGCTTGCGAGCCCAAACCCGTGAATGGCTCGGCCCCCATCTTGTCCCAGGTAAATCTCGTTAAGGTAGGCCTCGAGGATTTCATCCTTGCTGTAGCGCCAGTCCAAAATGACGGACATCACAATTTCATTGACCTTCCGCCACCAGGTTCGCTCTGAGGTCAGATAAAAATTCTTGACGAGCTGCTGGGTCAGCGTACTCCCACCTTGAACAATTCCGCCGGCTCTAAGATTGACCCAAACCGCCCGAAGGATACCCCTTAAAGAGACCCCGTGGTGCTCATAGAAACTATGATCTTCACTCGCAAATAGTGCTTTGAGGAGCACATCCGGTGCTTGATCCAACTTGATGAGTACCCTGTCTTCATGACGGGCAGGATAGAAACTTCCGATCTGAATGGGCTCCATGCGAAGGAGCGCAATCGGCGCCGAGGAATCCATCTCCTCCAAGAGGATGATCTGACCCTCCTGAAATTGAGCCCTGAGCTCCCGGCCCTGCTCCGGCTTATCCCAAAAATTAAAGTCCCGGGTTCTGAAGATGACTTCATCCCCAATCCTTGAGAAGGTTCCGGGCGATGCGAGCGCTGGGTCCTTTCGATATTTAAGCTGAACCAGCAACCATTCAAAACCCTCCGCATCAAATCGCGCCCCAACGAAAATCTCAGTGGCACTGGCATACACTCTGGCAGGTAAGGCCCAGCGCTTCCCTTCGAATTGATCGCGGATGACTCGATCCTGATAGCCGACATAGGCCACCAGAGAGGCAATGACAAAAGGCGCAACGGAAAGGATAAGACCCAACAACAGGACCAGCATCCCGGGCTTTCTGCTTCGAGATCTCGGTCTTGATGCTTTTCGAGGGCGTTGCGCTTTCATGGCGTAGGACCTGCTGTAGGGTTCTCTCGAAAGAGAACCTCTGGCCTAGCGATTAATGAGATTCAAAAATTCCTGACGCGTACTGATCTGCTTTCTGAAAAGACCCAACATTGCAGAAGTTGCCATCACGGAATTTTGTTTTTCAACGCCCCGCATCATCATGCAAAGGTGCTTTGCCTCGATCACAACGGCAACCCCCGCGGGATTAACGGCCGTCTGGAGTGCTGTTGCAATCTGATTCGTCAGTCTTTCCTGAATCTGAAGTCTTCGGGCATACATATCAACAATGCGTGCCACTTTGGAAAGACCGATCACCTTGCCCTGAGGGAGATAGGCCACATGGCATTTACCGATGAAGGGCAGCAGATGATGCTCACACAAAGAATAGAGCTCGATATCCTTCACGATCACCATGTCTTCCGTATCCGCTTCAAAAATCGCGTTGTTGAGGACCTCATCCAGCGATTTTGTGTAGCCGTAGTTCAGGAATTCGAAGGCCTTGGCGGCACGCTTGGGTGTGTCCAGAAGCCCTTCGCGGGTGACATCCTCGCCGATCTCCGTGATGAGCTCAGAGAAAAGGGATTCCATTTTGGTGTTGTGCATAGTTCTGTTCTGTTCCGATCCAATCAAGGGTGGATTATACGTTCTGTGCCAAAAATACGTGAACGGGATTCGGCCACGAATGCCGAAAAATCGCTCAACTGAAAGTCTTTTTGTACCGCCATTTCGCCCAGACGCCGCCTAAAGATTCGCCCCCCCGGACGCCCATGATAAAGCCCCAGCATATGACGGGTAACGGTATTGAGCCGAGCGCCAGTGCGAAGCACACCTTCGATGTAGGGCAGCATGGCCTCCATCACATCCTCTCGGGAGGGAACGGAGCGATCCTCACCAAAAATCCGTCGGTCCACCTCCGCCAGGAGATAGGGATCATGGTAGGCCGCGCGGCCGAGCATCACCCCGTCAAAAACCTTAAGATGCGCTTCTGCTTCTTCAAGCGACTGTATCCCTCCGTTCAGGATAATATTGAGCGCTCCGAAATCTCGCTTGATCGAAGCGGCAACATCATAGCGAAGAGGCGGAACCTCTCGGTTTTCCTTTGGAGAAAGCCCTGAAAGCCAGGCTTTTCTTGCATGAATCGTAAAGGTTTTAACGCCAGCCCCTGCGACCGTTTCAATGAAATGGCAGAGCGCTTCATAGGAATCCTGATCATCAATCCCAATTCGAGTTTTGACCGTGACAGGGATCTGAACCCGTTGAGCCATCGCCGCCACGCAGTCCGCAACCAAATGAGGTTCTGCCATCAAACAGGCACCAAACCGCCCCTTCTGAACCCGGTCGCTCGGACACCCGACATTCAAGTTGAGTTCGCTATACCCAAAGGATTCGGCAATGGCGGCCGCCTCTCCAAGGTCTTTAGGATCACTTCCCCCCAACTGGCAAACCACCGGGCTTTCGAGGGGATCAAAGCCCAATAAGCGTTCTCGATCACCGTAAAGCACCGCGCCGGTGGTCACCATTTCGCTGTAAAGCAGGGCTCTTTGGGTCAAAAGCCTTAGAAAATAACGACAATGTCGATCCGTCCAATCCAACATCGGTGCCACGGCGAACCGATGACTCGATTCAAAACCCGACGCTTGCATGATGAGGGATGAGGGGCGAGAGATTGAGAATCAGCGCAGTCGCGCCTGACGTCTTGGAGGGAGCGCTTTGCGGCGTGGGCGGTGGGTCAGGAAGCCTCTATGGTGATGGGACCTGAGCCAGATCCTACGACCTGCCAATGTACCGCCTCCAAGGACAAGACCCGTCAAACACCAGTAAAAAAGGCGCCTGAGTTTGGTGATCTCGGCCATGATGGCCTGATTGCCCAAAGCCGGAACCCGCTCGCTACCTATCGCTTTGAGTCTTGGAGGCTCGAGCAAACCCGTTTCAAGTTGGGGGGCTCCACCGGCCCGGGCATAGGCCTCCAGGGTCTTGAGATCATTTTGAAGCGATTGAAACGTCAGAATATCCTCTTGCGTGACCCGCCCCGCGGCAATAGCAGATTCAAGCGATTTGATGCGGATTTCAACCGAATCCGCCAGGAGATTATTGAGCTTCCCCTTAAGGGAGTCCATTTGCAGACCCATCGCGATGAGGCGGCCCTCTCCGTTGGCATCAGCAGCAAAACGATATTCCACTTCCTGCATCAGGCCATGCATTCTGAAGGCAAGAAAAACGAGCGCAGCCAGAATCAAGATGAACAGAAAAAACACGAAGAAACCCGAGCGCGCCCGTTTGGGTGGCACTTGATGACGCCCAGTCGTCAGCTGGCGCTGAAAAGGGCTTGAGTCTCCGTGGCGAAATTCTGACATCAATCTGGACTGTAGTTTCCGCCCTCTGGACGGTCTGACAGGTCTTCCTCGACTCGAAAATTTTGGGGCCTAACACTATCCCAGAATGCCGATCAACGGTCAATTGATTGATTTCGAGCGCTCACCATGAGTGACTTCATTTCCTGAACCGCTGAGGGGAGTCCCACAAAAAGGGCTCTCGCGATAATGGAGTGGCCGATATTGAGTTCTTTGATGTCAGGGATCCGAGCAATCTCGGAAACATTGTGATAGTGAAGACCATGCCCTGCATTGACCTTGAGACCGAGACGACTGGCGAGTGCAGCGCCCTGAATGATTTTTTGAAGCGCGAGCTGTTGCCCTTTCGCGCCTTGCGCCTCGGCATAATGCCCCGTATGGAGCTCGACAACCGGAGCTCCCGCGCGAGCTGCAGCCTCAATTTGTTCCGGGACGGCGTCAATAAACAAAGAAACCTCAATGTCTTGGTTTGATAGCGCTCGGGTCGCAGCTTCAACCTTATCGAACTGCCCGATCACATCCAGGCCCCCTTCCGTGGTGAGTTCAGCGCGCTTTTCAGGGACCAGACAGCAGGCATGAGGCTTCACTTCAAGTGCAATCCCGACCATCTCATCGGTGACCGCCATTTCCAGATTCAACCGGGTTTGCAGCATGTCCTTGAGATAATGAATATCGCGGTCTTGAATGTGCCTTCGATCCTCACGAAGATGCGCGGTGATGCCGTCTGCGCCGGATTGCTCCGCGAGAAGCGCGGCGTGAACCACTTCGGGGTAAAGGCTCCCTCGAGCCTGCCTGACGGTTGCGATGTGGTCGACATTGACACCGAGATGAATGAGTTCCGGAGATTTCATGGCGTTTCCCTGACTATGGGCTTGAATAAAGCTCTGCTTTTAAGCTCCCTTCCCTTGAGATGATACTGAATCAAATAGCGCATCAGCACACGTGCCTCTTTGACCTCGGAAGGGTCCTCAAGATTCCTGAGGTAGAGCGATTGAAGCGTACTCCCCCGTACTGCCCCCGGGCTTTCAAAATGGGCTTGAACAAACCCCGCCTCAAAGTGATATTGATAAGCTTGATTGAAATCGATGGGATCACCTTCTGCATCACGATCCAGCTCGACCCCATAACCCAGTATTTCCAACAAGGTCAGCTCAAAATATCTGAGCAAGGGCTCAGCGGCGCTGGTCTTTGAAAGTGCGATCAAGGTTTCCCAGAAGAACTCAAATAGATCAGGAACAGGATCTTGTCTTGGAAGGAGATAAACCAGAAGCTCGGAGAGATAAAAGGCAGAATATAGGGATGTGCCCCTCAATCCAACCGGATCACCCTGAGACTCACAAAAAATGAGGTTGGGGAGATCCCCTCGCCCTTTCCATGAGGCGACCACTCGATTAAATGGCCGAAGCACATACGCTAAAGGTGACTTGCCGCGCCGCACCCCCTTGGCGACCACCCGAACCCTGCCTGAGTGAAGGCCAAAAAGATCAACAAAGAGACTGGTCTCACGATAGGGCTGACAATGAAGAATGATGCAGGGTTCAAGCTGGATATCCATCTAGGGCCCGTAACCCAGACTCCTCAAGGCTCTTTCATCATCTGACCAACCCTCTTTGACCTTAACCCAAAGTTTGAGAAATACTTTGGATTCCAATAGCTTTTCCATATCTAGACGCGCACGCTCGCCCACTTTTTTGAGGACTTCTCCCTTTCGACCAATCACAATCGCTTTCTGTCCCTGTCGTTCGACCCAAATCAGGGCATCAATTCGAACCAGACCCTCTTCGGTCTTGAATTGCTCAATCTCAACGCTGATCGCATGGGGAACTTCCTGCCCCAGAGCCCGCAACAGTTTTTCTCGCACAATTTCCGCGACCATAAAACGAATCGACCGGTCAGTCACCTGATCTTCTGGAAAAATGAGTTCGCCCTCCGGGAGTAGAGAGAGAATTTTTTCTTCAAGCTCCGAAAGATTATGTCCTCTTAAAGCAGAGACCGGGATGAGCGCCTCAAAGGCATAGGCCTTTTGCGCCTTATCCAGAAAAGGCAGCAGCGCATCCTTATCCTCGATTCGATCAATCTTGTTGATGGCCAGGATAACCGGGAGACCTGCGGTCTGAATTCTCTCAAGGACCATGTGATCCTCCTCGGTAAAATCGACGCCATCGACAAGCCAAACAATGACGTCGACATCCTGAAGCGCTGAGCCTGCCGTCTTGTTGAGGTAGCGATTCATCGCCCGCTTTTGATTGATATGGAGCCCCGGGGTATCGACAAAAATCATTTGTCCCTGATCCGTCGTCTTGATCCCATGAATGCGGTGACGGGTGGTCTGAGGCCTTCGCGAGGTGATGCTGATCTTTTGACCCAGAAGATGATTGAGAAGCGTTGACTTGCCAACATTGGGTCG
>CAYFLM010000031.1:0-16859 GCA_964343925.1 uncultured Methylococcus sp. | reverse complement strand
GTTGTCCGATGATGCGATGGGGGAGTCTTTCATCGAGTATGAACCGTCGGACGGCCGGGAGGATGCCGTCTTCCTGCCAGATCTCCGAATAGCCGACGAACCGTTCAACCGTCTCTTCAAATTGGGTTTCATCCAGAATTAATTGCTCGATGGCATCATAGCGATGGGCCAGCGTTGGAGTGCTCAGTGCAGCGCGCAATCGTGCACCCTCCCGAGGATTTAAAAAGGCATCCATCCAGATCAGGAGATCTTCGGCTTCCGATGTCTTGAAGACGGAATCTCCATCAGAGAGATAAACGCTTTTAAGTCCTCGCTCCGCGAGTTGCTTCTTGATGGCATCGGCTTCATGTCGGTCCCGAACCAATACCGCAATGTCGGAGGGCTTGAGATGGCGTGCCTTTTGGGATTCGGTGTCGAGAAAAAAGACCGCGTTGAGTTCGGGGGAGTGGGGGTCGGTCGATTGGTTGAGCAGTTCTGCGATGGTATTCGCACAGACCTTGGCCATCTCCAGCCGAAAAGCATCCTTTCCAATCGGCATACCCCCATGGCTCAGGTACTGCAAGGTCAGCGCCGGTAAGGGTTCTCCATCTTTAAGGAGTTGTGTCGTAAGGCCTTTTGCGGAAACCCCTTCAAAGGGAAGTCGAGGCTGCCCCGATGCCTGTTTCGAAAAGGCAAAGGCACCCTCTGGATGGGATTCTCCTTGCTGAAAAATCTGATTGATCGCCGCCACTAGGGGTTCGGTCGATCGGTAGTTCGTCGGTAGGGTATGGGTGTTGACCCCAGGCTGATCGCGGGCATCCAGATAGGAAAAGATATCTGCGCCCCTGAAGCCATAGATCGCCTGTTTGGGATCACCGACCATAAGCCATGCGGCTTGATCGGTCGATTCACCATAGATGGTTTTGAAGATCTGGTACTGGAAGGGGTCGGTGTCCTGAAATTCATCGATCAATGCGACCGGATATTGCTGACGGATGACCCGGGCGAGCTGTTCACCCCCTTCATGAGCGAGTGCCTGATGGAGCTTTTGAATGAAGTCATTTTGATCGAGTACGGCACGTTCATGTTTGATCCGGGCATATTGCTTCTGGATCTTGAGGGTGGCGGTCAGGACTAATGCCGTTTTGAGACCCTCCTTGAGATCGGTTCTTGCCATTTCATCGAGGTACATCCCCAACAAATCAAACGCGTAATGACTGGGCTCCGGCCCGCCCTCTTGAGCGAGAACAAATCGGTTCCGGGCAAAGCGATCCATTTTGACCTTGGGATCCAAAGGGCCCCCTTGATCGGCCCATTCCGCCATCTGCTGGAGTTTAGTATCGAGGAGCCTGTACTGATCCCTTTTGAGGATTTGGTCTTGGTAGGCGGACCGAAGGATGGCTTCGATCTGACTTCTGTGGTCTTTCCAGGCCGAGCGTGCCAGCGACTCATTGGAGGCAAAGGAATGGGACCAGTTCCAGTAAGCATCGAGTGCGGTATTGAGGTCGGTCAGTTCCAAAGGGCTTTGCTGAATAAGCGCTTCGAGCGTATCGCCTGGAAGTCGTAACAGGGGCTCGATCGCCTGACAGAGTGTCTTCGGGGATTCAATGCTGCCGAGTAGTGGCGCGATCCGATCGGGATCGAGGCTTTGAATTTCAGAACGCCAGAAGTCCCTGGCACACGCCTGCAGCAAGGCCTGATGATCCTCCGCCAGGGTCTCGTCAAACAGGGCCCCACTGTCGAAGGCATGCTGTTTGAGCATGCGCTGACACCAGCCGTGGATGGTCGAAATAGCCGCTTCATCCATGGACTCTGCGGCGAGATGAAGTTGATACGCGGCGGCTTCACGTTCTGCCTCATCGGGATAGGTCTCAAGTAGTCGCTCAAGGAGCGCATCCTTGAGACTGGGATCAGGATGACGAAGATATTCCGCGGTTTCATTGAGCCGATTTCGGATCCGGTCCTTGAGTTCCTCGGTGGCGGCCTTGGTAAAGGTGACGACCAGAATTTCGCGGGGCAGGAGCGGGCGACCCAGGGATTCTGCGAAGACACCGTGGCCGAGCACGAGTCGGACATAAAGTGATGCGATACTCCAGGTTTTTCCGGTGCCGGCACTGGCTTCAATGAGCTGAATACCCTGAAGCGGGAGCGTGAAAACATCGAGTGGCTGGGTCATGGGAGACCCCGACGTGCGGTATCCAGAAGGCCCTTATAGAGCGATTCGGATAAGGAGTTAAAGTCCTCACCCCCGACTTGGGTCGTTAGGAGCATGCTGAGGCTTGGAAACGCACGTCTCAAGTAAAGCGAGCGATCTCGTTCGCCTAGCTTTTTTCTTTGGCCTTCAAAAGCCAATCGGGTCGGAGCGCTTGAGTCATTTTTAGCGCTGAGGTGGGCGAACGCCGTTCTCGGAGCGACCGGAAGCGGCGCCGTGTATCCGAGCCTGAAGGCCTTCACCAGGGCTTCAAGGGATCGCTCCGCGTCTTGTGAGGCAAGCTCCGGAATACTGAAGATCCCATCCTCTCCGATCAAATAGGAGCTTAAATGGATGCCGGCGGCATTGGCAGCCAGCTGGCGGACCCAAAGCGGAATCAAGGCATGTCTCTTGGGTGGGGTCGTGAATAAGCTGGAGGGGTAGTACTCGATGGCAGCATAGTGCCCGGGTGCTGACCGTGAAGGTCTGAGTGCATCAAGCCAATCCTCGATGACGATGGGAGGGGCCCCTTCGAATGTCAGGGTTAATCGCGGAAGTTCAAGCGGCGAATCCAATGGATCATCGAACGTTTCGAGGAGTGGGGATTCCAAGGCTCTGATCGTCTGAGCCGTAAGTCCGAGGGACCGCGTCATGATAACGCCTGGCGCTCCAAGAGGCATTCGCCCTTCGAGTCTGAGACGTTCGAGCGCTGATGCCTCAGGCGGCGTGGATGAGAGTACGTCACCCAAGACCTGATAGCGGTCGAGCTGATCGAGACTGAAAGGTTCATCGTCTTTGATCAGTGCATCCGCGCCTTTGAATCGGACTTCAAGGCGCTGATTGAAAAAATGCTGGGCAGGCATCTTGAGAAACTGGATGAGTGCCTGAAGCCGGATGGGTTGATCGATGTCCCTTGGGGCAAGGGGGGCCTCGATGGAGGGTTCGGCTTTTTCCATATGGAGGTCGGCCCACTCCTGAGCGTAGGTCCAAAGCGAGGGATCTTCGCTCGAAAAATAGCGCCCACTGAAAGGTTGGAGCGGATAGGTCCGCGTCAGGTTTTGGAGGAGGGCCTTTGAATTCTCCGATCTTTTACAAGGATCCTCGGTGCCTTCAAGGTGATAGTACTTCCCCAGCGTGTCCCGAAGGAGGCTGACCAGCACCGAGGGCTCACGTTTTGACTGGTCCCGGATATCCCGGCCGATCCAGGAAACGATCAGTTTCTCTCGGGCTGAAAGCAGGGCTTCCAGAAACATGTAGCGGTCATCTTCACGGCGCGCCCGGTCTCCTGATCGGGCGAGGCCCGGAGATCTCAAAAGATCGAAGCTTCGGGGAGCGTCCTGACGCGGAAAGGCATCGGCATTCATCCCGAGGAGGCAGACGACCTTGAAGGGGATCGAGCGCATGGGCATGAGCGTACAGAAGTTGACGCTCCCAGAAAGAAAGCGCTGACTGAGTGCCGGTTGGTCAAGACGACTCAGCCAGGCTTCACGAATGACGATGAGCGGGAGGGGTTCGTTGAAGTCTGCAAGTGTCAGATCATCGAGCAAGTCTTCGAGTGTTTCCCTGAGTTTTTCAAGCGCGCGTTCCTCGCCGCTCGTTGTGGGTGTGAAGGTCTGATCCAGGAGATGCTTGAGCATCTCCATCCATTCAGAGGGAGAACGCGCTTCATCAAGGGTCGTTGCCGTGGTTTTGAGAAACCTGAGGAAAATGTAGAGGGATCCGAGTAGATTTCCTTCGCTGCCGCCAATCTGGGCGTAGGGGACTGTGGTTTCAAAAGGGATCTCGCCGCCGGTGGCGTAGCCGAGAAAAAGGCGCCTGAGTCCGAATTCCCAGGTATTCAGTGAGCCCTCAACGGGATCCTCGTGGGGTGATAAGTCGAGACATTGCTCGCGTTGTTCGGTATCCAGTCCCCAGCGGATACCGGTATCGCGAACCCAACGATAAAGGGTGGCATAGTCTCGTGGTCTGATATTGAATTGTGCCTGGATGGCGGGAATTTCGAGGAGATCGAGGATCTCACTGGCCGAAAAACGGGACTCGGGGAGTTTGAGCAGTACTTCCACTGCCTGATACAGAGGATCGTGGGCGCGCTGTTTCTGATCGGCGATGCTGTAGGGGATTCGGGGTGATCCCTGTTCCGCCCGAAGACCACTCCGCCCGAAAACCGCGTGGATGGCAGGCGCATAGAGGTCCACGTCCGGCAGCATGACAATGATCTCGCTGGGTTTGAGTCCGGGGGGTTGCCCCTCCTGAAGATCCAAAAGGTCGAGCAAGGTATCGTGCAGGATCTCAATCTCGCGCTGGGGACTATGAGCTTCGATAAACCGGATGGATGTATCGGTTTTTGAGATGGGTTGAGTCGGCTCAGCGAACGGAGGTGGGGCTTCAAGATTGAGTATCCCCTGTTGCAACCGTTCAAGCAGCGTTGGATGTTGAGGGGCCTCCGAAAAGACATTAATGCGGTTATGAAAGACCGATCTTGACACTTCAAGATCATCCCACTCATCAAGGAGTCTTAAAAAATCCCGGCCCTGTTTGCCGAGCGAGGCGAGGAGTGGATGGCCGTCCAGATGCATTGCAGAAGGCTCCATGGACTTCGATGGCCCGGGCTTGCGCTTGAACCTTCGACTCTCCTGAATCAGAAGATCACGGCTTTCGATCAGATCGCCCCAATAATATTGGCAAGGGTTATGCACAAAATAGAGGATCTGTGAGAGCTGTCCGAGGGCGCCGAAGGTCTCGAGTGCCTGACGGGGAAGGGATGAAATCCCAAAAATCAGAATACGCTTCGGAAAATTCGGGGGTCGTTCCGCTTCGCCTCTCGATATGGCGGAAAGCCGATCGAGCAGGGTTTGATGGAGGGAGGCTCTGGAAGTCGATTTCCAGTCGATGAGAGACGATTGAATCAAGGTTCGCCAGAGTTCGGCCTGCCAGCGTTGTTCGGGGGGCAGTGCTTCAGTGGCCGCTTCCTCCGCTTTGAATCGGAGTTCATCACGGCGTTCTCCCCAATCCAACAGCCAATCCGAACGATGCACCTGATATTCGTCAAAAAGATCGGCGATCTGTTGGGACAATTGATAAGACTTGATGGGATGGGGGCTTCTTTCGAGAAAGCGGCGCAACGGATCAAAGCGGATGGGATCTCGTTGAATCAAGCCCGGCAGAAGGCGATAAATCCTCCAGAGTAGGACGTTTCGATCAAAGGGGGAGGCCGAGGGGACCAAACGTTCATCAAGGAAACTTCGGTAGCACGCCCATAAAAAAGGACTGGTCAGGAGAAACTTCGAATCGGTACTGATGCCGAGGGACTCATGCTCTGCAAATCCCAAGCGGAGCCACTGCCGGATGCCATTGCTCTGAACCACCAAGGTTTCGGATTCAAACGGCGGGAGCGGATTCTGTTCGACATACTCCAGACAGAGGCTTCTGAGATGCTCCATCCGGTCCGATTGAACGATGGCGAGACCTGTAGGAAAGTCAAAGCGTACTTTATCCATCAGTCGAGCGTCCCTAGATGGGGGTTTCGATCCAGGGCCGCTCGAATGGAGGTTCTGGGGATCTGACCGAACTGTACGATTCTGGAGATCCCTTCCGAAGTTTTGAGGAGAGAGAGCTCAAGATTGAAACCGCCTTTCACGGGTCCGGGTTGACGAATTCCTCGAAGATCGAGATGGAGGGTGACGGTATCGGCAAAGAGATAGTCCTCAGGACGAGAAAATACCTCGATGAGGCACTCCAGACTTTCTTCCAGAGGGATACTGAGATGGCCCGTGGTTCGGATGGCGGACTGGATACGCTGGATGTCTTCCTCAAGATAGCCCTTGCCATGATCAGAGCCCGAAAAACCAAGCCCCCAGTAACCTTGTTGCATGACTGAGAGTTTTTCGGTCAAAGGACATCGCGCCCCTCGACGTGGCATGGAATCCATCCGAAGTTGGGTTTGACAGGTGAGTGCTTGCTCTACGAGATAATCAAAGGCGCAGATTCTGAGCTTCCGGCGACTCTCATCTTCACTGGCACCTAGACCGAGGAAGCTGGGGTCCTTGAAGTTGACCGTTTCCTGAATCACATCGCGCTGAAGATGATCGCCGACGACCTCCATCCCGAATATCCGGCGATCTTCCATTTCAACGATCATGAGCCCATACAAGGGGCTGGTCATGAGGAGACTCGGATCATCCTGATAATCGTGCGTCTGAGTCAGGCGAATGAGACATTGTTCAAGATCGCGCGGTGTCACAAATACCGCACGTAAGAACGGCAGTTCGCTGAATCGTTCGAGGTCAAACGGAATGGGTTCGGGGAGCGCCGAGATCAGTTGGATGATGTGACGAATCGTGGTGTCGATAGGCCCGCGCAGCCGTTCTCGATAGTGATCAAGCGCTCTGATTCTGGGGTCTGTGCCGTCAATTGCCCTTTCCAAGGCCATATCCGTGAGCGTCGGATTGAGCTCATCGAGACGATGCGAGGGATGGCTAAAAAGGGCATTGAGAAATTCCAGCATTCAAACCTGAGGATCCATGGAATAGCCTCTCATGATCCAACATGAACCCATGAATGTGAAGCCCGAAAACCGCAAGATTGCGGGTCTATGGGATCTCTTGTAGCCTTGAGCTTAGCTTGGTGCATGTTCTTTCAGGATTTTCTCAGTGGATCAAATGTTGGGCGCAGCGGAATTTGCGGTCTCACTCAAGGCGATCGAGCGACGTTTCGAAACGAAAACCGTACTCGAGGGTTTAAGCCTTAACCTCGTTTCTGGGGAGTTGACGGCCCTCATAGGCCCATCCGGTTGCGGGAAATCAACACTACTGAGGCTGATTGCGGGCCTTGATCAGCCGGATGGTGGATCATTACTTCGCTCTGAAGCGGCTTTAGATCTGGGGTTTGTTTTTCAAGAACCTGCACTCGTTCCCTGGCGAACCGTGTTGGGGAATGTCGTTTTACCCTTGGAGCTTGTTGATTTCCCAAAGCGTCAACGTGAGGCACGGGCGATGGATCCCCTCAGGGTGGTGGGGCTTGATACGGCGGGTGATCTTTATCCGGATGCGCTTTCCGGAGGCATGAAAATGCGTGTTGCGCTCGCGCGGGCCGTAGTGACGAATCCGGGCCTGTTGTTGCTGGATGAACCATTTGCCGCCCTCGATGATATTACCCGGGAACGGCTCAATACCTATCTGCTCGAACTCTTTACCCAGCGTGACATGACGGTCGTGCTGGTGACCCATGCGCTCAGGGAGGCCGCTTATCTCGCGGATCGAATCTGCCTGATGTCGCGAGAGGGTGGGCGGATTGTTCTGGATGTGCGCGTTCCCTTTGCTCGCCCGCGAAGCCCTGAGCTTTATCTTTCCTCTCAATTTGCGGCTTTTGTTGCCACCGTTGCAGCGGCGCTTCGCGATACGATGGCGGAGGACGCGCCATGAGGCTTTCACTCAGTGCATGCCTACCGCTACTTGTGTTCGTGTTGCTCATGGCCGGACTTGAAACGGGTCTTCGTCTGTTTGAGATTCCGACCTACTTCTTTCCCTACCCCTCGGGGGTCTTTGACGCGCTCCTGAATCAGCCGGTTCGCTTTCTTGAAGCGCTCCTTGAGACAGCACTTTCAGCGGGAACGGGGCTCTTGTTGAGTGCGTTCTTTGGCGTCTTGATGGCGCTGGTGCTGAGCCTTCATCCCTGGATTCGGAAAGCCTTCTATCCTTACGCGGTGTTTTTTCAGACGGTACCGATCATTGCCATCGCGCCCATGCTGGTGGTCTGGTTTGGCTACGGAAGAAATGCCATCGTGGCCTCTGCCTTTATCGTTTCCGTCTTTCCCATGATTGCGAATTGTTTGACGGGCCTGCTGTCATCGGACCGCCTTCTCGTCGATCTCTTCAGGCTCTATGGTGCGCCTCCCTGGGCTCTTTTACTTAAACTCAGGATTCCGACGGCCTTACCCTTTTTCTTAACCGGACTTCGGATTGCCTCCGGTCTTTCTGTGATTGGTGCGCTGGTCGGGGAGTTCGTTGCCGATACCTTAAATGATGGGGGTGGGATCGGTACATTGATCGTCGTTTCGATCAAGGAACAACGCTCCGATCAGGTGTTTGCTGCTGTCCTTCTCGCATCACTATTGGGTCTTGGCTTTTTTGGGGCGGTCAGTACCTTTGCCGCGTTGACCCGCCGTGTTTTCCACATTGGTGAAACCCGTGAAAATTAAAGTCTTAATGATGATGGGGCTGCTCATGGGCTGGCTTTCAGCCTGTGGAGGCCGCTCTTCAGATGACATGATCCTCCAGTTTAATTGGGTGGCAGAGCCTGAGTTTGGGGGCTATTACGCGGCCAAGGGCAAAGGCTACTTCGAGGCTGAGGGATTGCATGTCAAACTGAGCCCGGGTGGGCCGAGTATCCCGACCATGCAACTGGTCGCCTCCGGGCAAGCACAATTCGGGATTGCGGATGCCGATGCTATTTTGGTTGCACGGGAGCGCGGCATCCCCCTCGTCGCGCTTTTTAGTCTCTATCAGACCTTCCCCCAAGGGATCATGGTCCATGCGGCTCGAAAACTCTCCCAGATTGACCAGGTCTTTCAAGGCGGGACACTGGCCATCATGCCGGGGACGCCTTATTACCTCATGCTCGAGCAGCGCTTCGGATTCAAGAAGACCCGCATCGTGCCGTACCTCAACAATATTGCACCCTTTCTTCATGATCCTGACTTTGCTCAACAGTGCTATGTCACCGCAGAGCCCATTTCGGCACGAAGGGCAGGGGCCGATCCTCAGGTGTTTCTGATCAAGGATATTGGCTATAACCCCTATTCAGGAGTCATCTTTGCCCGGGAGGACTTTGTGCGGAGCCATCCCAAGGAAACTGCTGCGTTCTTGCGAGCGGTACGAAAAGGATGGGCCGATTATCTGGCTGACCCTGAACCTATCAATGCGGTCATGCATACAGAAAATCCCACTATGGATCCTGAGACCTTTACCTTGGCCGCACAGGCTCAAAAAACCTTTATTACCGATGCATTGCCGGAAGGCGCCCCGATGGGATCGATGGTGCTCGAGCGGTGGAAGCGCTTTTCAGACTTGTTGGTTCAATTGGGGTTATTGAAGTCGGATCAAGCCACGGGTGTGTTGATCCCTGAGGCAGGCGCTCAGGAATAGATCTTCGCCGTCAGCCCCAGGGCTTCAATCCTTTTTCCCAGGGCCTCAAGCCATGTTTTTGGGAGTGCCTTGAGTCTTTCCGCTTCAGGTTGGTTGGAAGGGCGGTCGAGCCCATAGAGCAGAATGCCCTCAATGGGTAGACTCGAATCACGAATCTTTTCCAGCAGGCCGAGATAGGCGGCGACCTCCGTATCATCAGGCGGTGCGCCATCCATTTCAAAGAAGCAACTCTGGATCCACGTCGGGCAGAGACGTGCGGCGCGATCAAGGTTTTGGAGGATGGTGTCAGGTTTGAGGTGAATACTGTTCACGCGTTCTAAGTCTTCGCTGCGTCCTCGGTCGATCTTGAACCAGATCTGACCTCCAAGTTCTGCCCAATGCGCCAGTCCTCGCTGGACCTCATCCTTTTGCATCTGGCTGCCATTGGTGATGAGGACGAGAGGAATACGGCCCAACAGGTCAAACTCCGCCGCCACTCCGCCGACGGTGGCGATGGCTTCTGGGAAGGATGGGGTACTCGTGGGCTCACCATTGCCTGCGAAGGCAATGTCACGAATGGGTGTAGTCAGGGGATCGAGACCATGACGCTGATGAAATCGTGTGGATTGGATGTCACCGATCACCCCGGCGAGTTCCTCCCGGAGTTGTTCAAGGTCAATGACGGGGCCCGCGCCTCGAATGAGGTCTGGCACCTGACAATAGACGCATCGCCAGTTGCAGGCATTGTTCGGATTGAGATTGATGCCGACAGAAAGCCCTCCGGATCTTCGCGAAAGTACCGTATAGACGTAGCGAGTTTCTTCGCTGGGCCGGGTAATGGATTTGGACATGGGGTCTCAGGGTGATGGGGCGGTTTGGTGTTATTTCTGGGTTAACTCGAGGTCGCGTATGAACCTCAGGAGATGGAGTGCGGCATCCGGATCCTCACGGAACCGGTCAATGTTGAGCGATTTTCCAAGCGGCTTATCATCGCGATAAAGACCCAGAAGGTCGGGCTCATAGACTTCTCGAAAGCCCATCGACCAATCCGCAAATTCCCTCTCCGGGATCACCCCTTCAAGTATGGCGACTACATTTTGATGCCGCTTATCACTTCGGATTCGATCAAACAGGGCCCTTACTTGAGATTCTTCACCTTCAAGGACCTGAATGAACTGATCGTTTTTGTGTAGCAGAAGTCCGCTGATATGGTTTTGACGGTTACGGTCACGCGATTGCCGCAAGAGATCAAACAAGGCTTCTCGTTCAATCGGATGGGTCGCAGTGCTGGTGTAAACAAGATGAAACATGGTCGATATCCCCCGCCTGTTGGATTACGGTCAGCCGTTTTGGTTCAAGGGTGTCAGGAGCCAGGCGGATTCGGTAAATCGGGTCAGGCCCTTGGCCTTGAAGGGGGGGTTGTGCTCCAGTTCATCACGGGTATCGAGCGCTTGAATATCGTGCGTTGAGCCAAAGAGGGCCTCAACCTGAGCCTTTGGAATGGGGAAGGGTGGACCTTGCATTTCATGTGGGGGGTAATCGAGTGTGACCAGAAAGAGGGGAGCACCTTGTGCGAGTTGGATGAGTTGGCTGACATAGCGAGACTGCATCGACGGCGGCATGGCCACCAGCGCCGCCCGATCATAGACCAAGGTGGGGGGCGCGATCTGGGTCGGGCGAAGTTCAAAAAAATCACCCTGCAGAAAGACCATCTGATCGGTCTCATAGCGCACAAAGGCACCCTCGCTCCGCTGGGATGGATTGAGTCCCTGTGCTTCAAAAAAGGCTTCGATCGCAAGTTGACTCAGCTCGATAGCGGTCACGTGGTGACCCGCTTCCATGAAGAAACGAAGATCGAGACTCTTCCCGGCAAGGGGGACCAGAATTTCCGAGGCCGGAAGCAAAGGAAGATGGTCATACTGGCGAACGAGGTGGGGATTCACCTCGCCCAGATGAAAGCCGATCTGGCCCATCGACCAGCGCTCATTCCAGAATTCCTTTTCCATCCAGCCTCTTTATCGGGTTTATTTAGGGGTGGCCCCGCAGAGGTTCTGAGATAGAACCTTCATCGATCCTGTTTGATCACACGGTCCAGAAGTTTCAGTATCACAAATCCGAGGGTGAAGGCCAATAGGGCGCCTGCCATCAGTGGCGCCGCAAAGGGGGTATCGTGGGGACCTGGGAGTGAGAGTAATTTCATCATGTTAAGACCTCTTTTGGTTTCCCCCTCCGGTTGGAGGGTGGTCCCATGATGGCGACTTCATGGTTCATGTTCCGTGACCGGGTCACCCAAGCAACGCACATAGGTACAATGTCGAACCGATCCTTAACCTCATGGGCTGTCATGAACACTCTTTTGATCGCTAAGTCTTCTTCCACCAGAATGGCGATAGTGGTATCAGTGGCCTTGCTCTGGTGCGCGCTGGGTTCAAAACCGGTAGTTGCAGAATCCATCAATCCGCTGGCTCCTCCTGATCTTTCAAGTCCTAGGGCCACCTTATTTTCATTCATGCGGGACAATCAGACCCGTTGGGATCTGCTTATTGGTCCGAAAGGGTATGTGACGGAATACCTCGCCTCGACGGATATCTTCTTTGATCAGTCTAAGATCGCCAATCTGATGCCCACCGCTAATTTTTACCGCGATCGGGTTGGGCGCTATCTCGATACCAGTGGTCTTGCCGAAGAAATGCGGAATCAGTTGGTTTGGCGACTGGTCTATCAATTGTTGGAAACCCTTTGCCGAGTGGATCTTCCCAAGCCCGATCAGGTCCCTGGCAAGGACGAGGTCGAAGACAATGACATAACGTCCTGGACAGTCCCCGGCACCGAGATCAAGATCGTCAAGATCGACAAGGGTCCCCATGCCGGAGAATTCCTGTTTTCGGCCGAGACGGTGGCCCAAATACCGGTGTTTTATGAACGCTCCCTCGCATTGGAACCCCGAAAAGGCGCTCCGACCGGGCTTTATGACTTTGTGTTTCATACGCCGAGCGGGATGGCTTGGTATCTCGATCGAATCATCCCGCCGCGTTGGTTCTATTCGCTCCCAGCCTCCGTTTCAAAAATCGTTTTAGATCAGCCTCTTTGGCGATGGGTCAGTCTTTCCATTGTATGTGTGGTCTATTTTTCGACCTTTATGGCCTCTGCCTATTTCATAAGAAAACGCAGACGCAATGAGCAGGGTCAATCGACCGCTTGGACACTCCTGCCATCCGCAGTGCTCATTGTGACCTCGCCGTTTACCACCCACTTCCTCGATGAGGTACTCCGACTCACGCCCTACCTCTTTACCAAGATCGATCCTTTTCTCTGGAGCGTTTTCTATGGCGCATTGACGATCTTCACCTGGCGACTTGGAGGACTCCTTGCGGATTGGCTGATCCATTACGAGCGGCTCCAGAAAAGTAGCCTCGATGAACAGATTATTCGTCTGGTGGTCCGGCTGATTACGATCTTCCTGTCGATGGGAGTCCTCGTGAGCGGGGCCAATCGATTGGGTGTCCCCGTCTATTCGGTCATGGCGGGTCTTGGAATTGGGGGTCTGGCTGCGGCACTGGCAGGTCAGCAGACCCTGGCCAACTTATTCGGGTCACTGATCATCATGCTCGAAAAGCCCTTTCGAGTAGGTCATATGATTCGTGCAGGTGGCTTTGAAGGTACGGTGGACGAGGTGGGGTTTCGTAGCGCGCGCATCATTACCCGGGACAATACGCCGCTGACGGTTCCCTGCAGCACCCTCGTCAATCAAAATATCGAGAACCTGACGCTGCGCCAATATTGGCACGTCAAACACCTACTTCATTTTGTGGTCTCGACGCCCGTAGAGGATATTCACGCCTACGTCAACTCGGTCAAGACCTGGGTCGAAAGCCGGGATGATGTGCGTCATCAGCGGATCAAGATTTGTCTCATTGGGCTCGGTCTACATGGCTATGAGGTGCTGGTCGACTTTTCAGTCAAGGCCCGAGATGAAATCGACTTCTTCTACAAGCAGGATAAGATTCTTTTCAAGCTCGCAGAGATGGCGCGTGAGCAGGGCGTTGCCTTGGAGCACCCCGTCTATTGATGGCTAGACTTGGCCCATTAAATAGGTGGGGCAGGGTTGCATGATATCGGTTTGACTTCATAGCCATGAGTATATACATTTGGCATATGCATAGAGGGAAGGTTAATGGTGCGTCACTTATCTTCATCGTCAATTACGAAGTCGGCAAAGCTGTTTCGCAATAACCGGAGTCAAGCCGTTAGAATTCCTGTGGAGTTTGAACTCCCTGGTGACCATGTTCTCATTCATCGAGAGGGTGACAGGCTCATTATTGAGCCTGTGACGAAACCTATGAGTATCATCGAACTCTTATCGCAGTGGCGTAAGGAGCCACCCCTAGGGTCTGATGAGCAATTCCCGGTAATTGAAGACCTGCAGAATGACTCGGTGGATATCTTTTGAGTGGATATCTGTTAGACACTAATATCGTTAGCGATCTAATTCGGAATCCATCGGGTGATGCTGCGCGGCGTCTTGCCCAACTTGAAACCCAAGATATTTTTACAAGTATCATCGTCGCGTCGGAGTTGCACTACGGCTGCGCAAAAAAAGGCTCCCCCAAGTTACTTGCCCGGGTTAAAGCACTTCTTGAAATCATTCAGGTGTTACCGCTGGAAGTGCCTTCTGATCTCGTATATGGCCAAATTCGAGCTGAATTGGAATCCCTTGGTCAGCCGATCAGTGCAAACGACATGCTGATTGCAGCACATGCTCAGACTCTGGGTCTTGTACTCGTGACCGACAACACGCAAGAATTTAGCCGTATTCCAAACCTCGTATTAGAAAACTGGTTGGCGAGATCGTGATCGGGTGGTGTTAAAGCTGCTTAGCTGGCTTTTCTGAGAAAGCAGGCCTTGAGCATGTAGCTCACATTATCGATCTTGCAGTCGACTTCATGATCGCCTTCGCCTTTAAGTCGAATGGATTTGACCTTGGTGCCCCCTTTAAGGACGGTTGAAGATCCTTTGACTTTCAGATCCTTGATAAGGATGACGCTGTCACCATCGGCGAGCACCGTTCCGTTTGAATCTTTGACGATGCCGCCTTCTTCTGTAGATTCGTCTTCAGCCTTGGGATTCCATTCGTTAAAGCAGTCCGCACAGACGAGAAGATCACCATCGGGGTAGTGGTTGTCGGAGTGGCATTGAGGGCAAAGTGGATTCGAGCTCATGATGACCTTTGGGTTGGATTACTATTTTTTCAAACTAACGTGTTGCAGGACGGAACACAACAAAACCGTTTCAAGTCGTACAATGGTGTTACGGTCGTTCTTGAACTGCGGCATTCCAGTGAGTTTGTCCGGTCCCCTTTCGTCCAAGACAGGAGTCTCCAATGTCCGAACCCATCACCACCACCATCAATCGCAGTGTCGTCATTGTACGTCCCAAGTCAGCTTTCATCGAGTGGCTCGGTCAGGTCGAGCAGGCCTTGGGGGATGAATTGTCGCGACCTAACCTCGAAGAGGAGGGAACGGCCTACCTCATCCCCGATGAGACCATCAATGATGCCGCCCAGGCGGTTCGATATATTGAGGCCAGGTGGCGTGATCTTTTCGAGCACTTCCTCATAGGTTGGGTCGTTGAGGAAAGCCTTTGGCCGCAAAAACGCTCCCTCAAGATGTTCAGGGAGTGGTTCGAGTGCATCTATGCGGGCATGGTCTGGGATTTGGATGATAAGACCCCGCTCGAAATCGAGGACTGGGATGATCCTGATTTCGAGCCGGAGCCTTCACGACTCCACTGACTTCTTAATGCGGGAGACTTTGATAGTAAGTTGCAAGCGCGTCGATTTCTTCAGTCGAGAGCTCCTTGGCGATACTGCGCATGCGCCCATAGAGATCGTTCTTTCGTGCGCCGCTCTTATAGTCGAGTAGCGTCTGTTTGAGGTAGGCCGCATTCTGACCTGCAAGCGCAGGCACATCGATTTTCTGTCCGAGCCCATTGGATTCATGACAGGCCGCACAGGGTGGAAGAATCCTGCGGCTATCACCCCGGCTTACCAGCTCAATGGCCTTATCCGAGACCTTTGCAGGGTTCTTGCTCGTGGGGACCGTCTGTTTCTGGAAGTAGGCCGCTAGATCGGCCATATCCTGATCACTGAGCCCGGTTGCCAGTGCCGTCATGACGGCATTGTCGCGGTGCTTATCCTTATAGTCCTTGAGCTGCTTGAAGACATAGGGACCGATCTGGCCATCAATATAGGGATATTCACCCCCAAGCGCATGGCAGCTGTTACAGGTCTGTGCAATGACCTGGCCTTTGGCGACATCGCCCTTCTTGACCAGTGTGAGCGTCTCGGGGTTCCAGGCGACGGCTGAAGAGGGTTCAGCCATTGCGTTCTGAGCGAGAACGACCAGTGTCAACACGGATAGGAAACGAGTCATCATGGTCTTAGTACCCCCAGGCAACGGAACCAAAGGTCTTCACGAGGAAGAACTGCGCGATCGGATAGCCGAAATTGGCGATCATCAGGGCCAGAATCAATAGATTCCAAAGGCCAAAGTTATTGAGTAGCGATGGCACATGGGTCGCCGGATGCAGGGGCTCTGCGTAACGGATTTCGACGAGATCCCCGGACTGGAGCTTGCCTTCCTTCTGTGAGCGATAGAGGATGTAGACGAAGAGCAGGCCCGAGCCCATTACGATGGCCCCGCCAACGATCATTGCGAGTTCGTAGGGATCCCACGCCAGTGTCAGAAGGCTATTGTAAGTCACGCTGGAGATTCTCCGTGGCTGCCCGAGTAAGCCCAGGATATGCCAAGGCGTGCTCAGGATGATCATGCCGAAAAACCAGCTCCAGAGTTGCAGGAGTGGGAGCGAGCCTTCGACTAAAGCGCGACCGGTCAACTTTGGCCAGACAGCGTAGGCGACTGCGAAATATAGAATGACGGTGGTGCCGCCAAAGATGAGGTGGAAGTGACCTGAAACCCATGCTGTATTGTGAATCATGGCGTTCATGGCGTAACTCGCATTCACGATCCCGCCGAATCCGCCCGCGAGTAGCATGACGAAGGCCAATATGGCAGAGAGCACCACCGGATTACGCCAGGGAAGTGCCCCAATCCAGCCAAAGAGTCCCTTACCCCCATGATCACGCCCTGCTTTTTCAAGCGAGGCGATGACGGTAAAACCGGTCAGTAGGGTGGGTAATGCCACCAGGAAGGTACCCAAGGCATGAATGAGTTTAAATCCATGGCCTTGTTCGGGGTCCATGTAGAGATGGTGAAAGCCGATAGGCAGGCCGAGCACCAACAGGAGGACAAAGGCCAGTCTCGCAAGGTCATGACTGAACAGTTTCCCACCCGCAGCAGCAGGCACGAGCGAATACAGGGCGACATACGCTGGGATCAGCCAGAAATACACGATGGGGTGCAATGTCCAGGAGAAGAGTGTCCGCGCAAGCCCCACGTCAATGGTATCCAGCCAGCCCATGGACCAGGGGATGAGCTGAAACAGGACTTCAACGGCAACGCCCACACTGGTCCAAAGCCAGAGTATGGCGTTAGAGGTATTGCCGAACA
>CAYFLM010000030.1:15252-16916 GCA_964343925.1 uncultured Methylococcus sp. | reverse complement strand
CCGCTCTCCGCCACGTACTTCAAAGCAGCGACCTTAGGTTGGTCTGGGTTCTGGCATGTGGTGACGGAGCCGAGAGTTCTAGCTTCCTATCGTTTGACCTTCGGGGCTTCTCTTACGGGAGCCAGCATCAATGCCATCTTTGGTTTGCTGGTTGCATGGGTTCTGGTCCGTTATGAGTTTCCAGGCAAGCGGCTGATTGACGCGCTTGTCGATCTACCCTTTGCATTACCCACTGCTGTGGCCGGCATTTCGTTGGCGACACTCTATTCCACGAAAGGCTGGGTCGGAAGCTATTTGGCTGCAGCCGGAATCAAGGTGGCCTATACCCCACTGGGAGTGGTCGTGGCCCTAACCTTTATCGGATTGCCCTTTGTAGTAAGAACGGTTCAGCCGATTCTTGAGGATTTTGAGTCTGAATTGGAGGAGGCTGCTGCAAGCCTGGGTGCATCGAGGTGGCAAACTTTTTATCGGGTCATTTTTCCTGCTGTTCTGCCTGCACTGATTACAGGATTTGCTTTGGCATTTGCGAGAGCCGTAGGGGAGTATGGTTCCGTGATCTTCATCGCGGGAAACATACCCATGGTTTCGGAGATTACTCCTCTACTGATAATCACGAAGCTGGAACAATACGATTATCCGGGTGCAACGGCCTTGGCCGTCTCGATGCTTCTGGTCTCATTTGCCCTTTTATTGCTGATCAATGTCCTCCAACGTTGGTCTCAATCGGCCAAGAAGTAGGCGCTTGTTTGGTCAACACCTAAACGGATATCAAGAATAATCAGATGAATGCCCTTCTCGAACAATGGAATCTCGGCACGGATCGTGTCGCTCAAACCAGAACAGAGCCACTTTGGATCAGAGTCATACTGATCGGTATCACGCTGCTTTTTCTGCTTGGATTTCTATTTCTTCCGCTCACCCTGGTTTTTGTTCAAGCGCTTAGCAAAGGTATTTCGGTCTATTGGGCCGCGCTATCAGAACCGAATGCACTCCTTGCTGCCAAGTTGACGCTTACGGCGGCAGGGATTGCGGTACCCCTCAATATGGTTTTCGGGATTTCGGCGGCATGGACTATCGCCAAGTTTGATTTTCCGGGTAAGAGCGTCCTTCTGACCTTGATTGATCTCCCGTTTTCAGTGTCCCCCGTCGTATCCGGACTCATTTACGTGCTGCTGTTCGGGATGCAGGGGTGGTTTGGACCATGGCTTCACGATCACGACATCAAAATTATTTTTGCTGTCCCGGGCATTGTATTGGCGACGATGTTTGTCACTTTTCCTTTTGTGGCTCGCGAGTTGATACCGCTCATGCAATCTCAGGGAACAGAAGAGGAAGAGGCGGCCCTGGTCCTTGGCGCTTCAGGCTGGCAGACTTTTTGGCATGTGACGCTCCCTAATATTCGCTGGGGACTCCTCTATGGAATTATTCTCTGTAATGCAAGAGCCATGGGTGAGTTTGGTGCGGTTTCAGTGGTCTCCGGGCATATTCGTGGACTGACGAACACCCTACCTTTACATGTCGAAATTCTCTACAACGAATACAACACGGCCGCAGCTTTTTCAGTAGCTTCTCTACTGGCATTTCTAGCTTTAGTCACTCTGGTGGCCAAGACGCTACTTGAGTGGAATCTTGAGCGGGATGCCGCCAATCGATAGATGATGACG
>CAYFLM010000030.1:0-15152 GCA_964343925.1 uncultured Methylococcus sp. | reverse complement strand
GACGCTACTTGAGTGGAATCTTGAGCGGGATGCCGCCAATCGATAGATGATGACGTAACCAATAACCATGACGATTTCCATTCATAACATACAAAAGGCCTTTGGACAGTTTAGAGCGCTCAAGGGGATTGACCTTGAAATCCAGAGTGGTGAGCTGGTTGCTCTCTTAGGACCATCCGGCTGTGGGAAAACCACCTTACTAAGAATTATTGCAGGACTTGAGAAAGCCGATGCGGGTCAGGTTCTGTTCAATGGCATTGATGCAACAGGTCATCATGTGAGAGACCGCAATGTCGGATTTGTTTTTCAGCACTATGCCCTGTTTCGGCACATGACCGTGTTTGAAAATATTGCTTTTGGCCTCAGGGTTCGACCCAAAGCGACTCGTCCCAGTGAGTCGGAAATCCAGGAACGCGTCCATAAGCTCCTAAATCTAGTCCAGTTGGATTGGCTGGCCGACCGGTATCCCCCACAGTTGTCGGGTGGGCAGCGCCAACGTATAGCGCTCGCGAGGGCTTTGGCGGTTGAACCGAGTGTCCTCCTTCTGGATGAGCCATTTGGGGCGTTGGATGCTAAGGTCAGAAAAGAATTACGACGTTGGCTCAGGCGTCTCCATGATGAAATTCACGTTACTAGCGTCTTCGTGACCCATGATCAGGAAGAAGCTTTAGAGGTAGCGGATCGAGTCGTGGTGCTTAACGAAGGACGGATCGAGCAAGTCGGGACTCCTGATTATGTTTATGAACATCCGGCATCCCCTTTTGTGTATGAGTTTTTGGGTGATGTGAATTTATTCCATGGTCGCGTCCATGAGGGTGAGGCACGAATTGGTGATGCCACCGTGAGTCTTCCAGCCGATTCGCCAGCGAGAAAAGATCAGGCGGTGTTTTACGTAAGACCCCACGAAATCGAGGTTTACAAGGAGCCCCATGAGGCAGGGTCAATTGGTGCCAAGATTTTGGATATTAGACTGCTGGGTGTGACCGTCAGATTGGAATTGGATCGACTGGATGGTCACGGTATTGTTGAGGTCGAGATCGTTAGAGAGCAGTACAATGCGCTCGCCGTGAGTCGAGGAGACTCGGTCTATCTATTACCCAAAAGGCTTCGTACTTTTGATGAGCCCGCAGAGCAGGCCCATCACTAAGTAGCCAAGGGTTAACGCATTTCCTCCAGAACACCTTCCTCCTGCCCTGCGGCATAGGTCAGCTGCGCGACATTCTGCTTGGTGAAAAACCCTTGGAAGTCGCCAAATCGCTGTACGTACTCAATGATCAGGGAAGAGTATTCGGATGCCGAGGAGAAGATCTGTTTAAGACCTTCCTGTCTTGATCCGATGGTCTCCAGCAAAAACCCTTTACCCTGAGCCGCAATGGCATCGACGACATAGTCGATGTTTTCCTTACCTCCGGTCTGGCCATCCGCTACATCCACTGCGATGTGGTGAAGGCGTGGGCCGTAATTTCGAACAAAGGTTTCTGTCGGGCTTGGCATCTTGTCCAGATGATTCACGCAGTAGGGCACGTTGTTGGCCGTAAACACTTTGGCGGGACTCATAGATTCTGGGGTAAGGCGTATGTTTTTAGTGACATTGGTGGAAGAGTTCTGATCCTTGATGTCGTAGCTGCCCCAGTAGTAGTAACTTGAAAGTGCCAGGTATTCCAGGATGGCTGATTCTCGGTTTTGGCTATAGACGCGCGTCGCTAAATGGTCCACTGGATGAAGAATATCCTTAATATTGAGGCGTTCCTGCATCTCTTTGCCGCGATCATTTGCAGCTTGTGCACTGGAAAGGATCACACAGTTGCCGTGTTGATAGACCCGAATGCCATCAGCGGGACGCTCCATGTAGCCCACTACATTTTGCGTGTAAGGCGATGGCTTGCTGATGCTGACGTTCAAGGGTAGATCGAGCTCTGCGAGTTGGCCCATTTGGAAAAACCGGAATTCCCTTTCTTGCTGTAGGTCGACGACCTGGTGTCGATTGCTGGTGAGCAAAATTTCCCCGAGATAGCGACTATGGTGCTTTCTGGCGCCTACGGGGTAAAGGTCATTCAGGCTTCTAAAAATGTCGTAGTGGTCTTCCTTTTTAGGTTCTCTTAGCAGGATGTCCGGCGAATTCATGTCAATTCTGAGGACATGAGTGAGATGCTTGTCGCTGTCGAGTGTGACGAGATATTGATAGGGGGTCATCAGCGCCAGTTCAGCGATGTAGCTGACCGAGTTGCCAGGTTCGACACTAATGATCATCGCTTCAATGCCACCGATCATTTCAGTGAGGCCGGATCGATCTCTCTCCTCTAACAATCGAACCAGATACTCCTCAAAGAAATCCGAGTTCTTTTTATCGCCAAATCTTGGCATCGAAAGTGAGTTCAGCATGCTTGCTCCTGATTCTATTATCGGGGTTGCCAGCGCAAATCCAAGGTCATGGGAAAGCGCGGGTTGATGGATTCATTCTTGATTTCAATCGATCCTGGCGTATGACCGTGATCCCAGAATCTGGCTCTTCTCCTGGCCTCGGCTTCATTTGCATTCACTGGGAATGTTTCATAGTTTCTTCCGCCCGGATGACCAACATGATAGGTGCAGCCACCAATTGACCGACTATTCCAGGTATCAACCAAGTCAAATACCAAGGGTGCATGAACACCAATGGTGGGATGAAGTGATGAAGGCGGAGACCACGCCTTGAATCGGACTCCGGCAACAAATTCGCCCGGCACCCCAGTGGGGTGCAGTGGCAACTTACGTCCATTGCAAACCACCTCATGTCGGTGATGGGTCATGCCGGAAACTTTGATTTGCAGTCGCTCCACGGAAGAGTCGACGTAGCGTGAAGTTCCAGAGCCGCTGACTTCCTCACCCAAAACATGCCAAGGTTCGATTGCCTGACGCAGTTCAATCTGGACGCCGTCATAGACCACAGTGCCATAACGAGGAAAACGGAACTCCATGAATGGATCAAACCAGCCCTCCTCAAAGGGATATCCTGAAGCTCTCAGATCACGGCAGATATCACGAAGGTCTTCGGCGATAAAGTGCGGCAGCATGAAACGATCATGAAGCGAGGTATCCCAGAAAATGAGCTGACCCGAGTAGGGCGTTTTCCAGAACCGGGCAACCAAGGCTCTTAGCAGAAGAGCCTGAAGCAGACTCATCTGGTAATGCGGTGGCATTTCGAAAGCACGCAGTTCGACAATTCCAAGGCGTCCTGTAGGAGAATCCGGGGAATAAAGTTTATCGATACAAAATTCGGAGCGGTGAGTGTTACCCGTCAGATCAATGAGAAGGTTTCTTAGAAGTCGGTCAACTAACCAAGGTTTGGTGGACTCCTTTCCATCCTTGAGGTTTTGTTCCATTTGCTGGAAAGCAATTTCAAGTTCATAGAGATTGTCATCTCTTGCTTCATCCACTCTGGGCGCCTGACTGGTCGGTCCTATGAATTGACCGGAAAAAAGGTAGGAAAGGGCAGGGTGCTGTTGCCAGTAGGTAATTAAACTTTTGAGTAGATCCGGGCGCCTTAAAAATGGGCTATCCGAGGGGGTCGCACCCCCTAGGGTAATGTGATTGCCGCCACCCGTACCGGTATGCCGGCCGTCCAGCATGAACTTTTCAGTTGCAAGGCGGGTTTTGCGTGCATCCTCATAGAGTTGTCGGGTATTTTCTTCCAGGGTTGTCCAGTCGGATGAGGGGTGGATGTTGACTTCAATGACACCCGGGTCCGGGGTTACCGAAAGGGATTTGAGTCGCTCATCTCTGGGAGGTGCATAACCTTCGAGACGGATGGGTAGGTTGAGTTTCTGAGCGGTGGCTTCGATGGCGTTGACCAAATCGAGCCAGGCTTCAAGCTCGTTGATGGGAGGCATGAAGATGAAGACGATGCCCTTCCGGATTTCCATTGCGAGCGCAGTATGAATGACCTCCTTTGGAGATGGGTTCTTTTTGAGCTCAGAAATCTTTTTGGGTTTACGAACCGAGGTCGTATCGAGCGGTTCGACTTTCTCAAAGGGGTCCTTCGGGAGTTCAACCTCAAAATCCTCCGGTGCAACCCAAGGGAGACTGGCCAGTGGCAGCCGAAGTCCCATCGGTGAGTCTCCAGGAAGAAGATAGAGGCGTTCGTGTTTCAGTGGCCAGAGGCTGGAGCGCCAAATGACGGTCTTACCCTCTTTTGCCGCTTTGAGCGGAAGGACATATCCGGAGGTTTCCCCCAGTCCCTGTCTCAGCTTTCGTGCCAGAGTGCCCCTCACTTCGGGTTTATCTAGATCCTCACCCAGGGGATCGACATTGGTTGGAAGTCGGCTTTCCTGATCAAGGGCAAGCCAGGGATCTTCAAAGGCCGGGATGAGGTATCCGGGGTTAATGCCCAGTTGCTCAGCCAGTTGCGCCCCGAATACTTTGACTTGCTCAGGTGTTGAAGTCTCGCCATCCTCTGCCGTTAGCTTTGGATCCTTCCAAATAGGGTTTCCATCTGTGCGCCAAAAAATGTTAAGCGCCCATCGTGGAAGCGGTTCTCCCGGGTACCACTTCCCTTGGCCAAAATGCACAAGTCCGCCGGGTGCAAATCGATCCCGTAATTTTTCCATGAGCTGATTGGCTAAGCGCCACTTTTCATCCCCCAGAGCGGCAACGTTCCATTCGGCACCATCCATATTGTCTACAGAGACAAAGGTAGGTTCACCGCCCTGAGTCAGGCGGACATCTCCGGCAACGAGTTCGAGATCGATTCGACGACCAAGATCAGAGATCGTTGTCCATACTGATTCTGAGAAAGGTTTGGTGACCCGGGGGTCCTCATGGACCCTGGATACAACCATCTGAACATCTAAAGCGGCATTACAAAAGCTGGTCATGCCGCTGACCGGCGCAGCAGAAGCCGGGATTGCGGTTACAGCAAGAGGAATATGCCCCTCGCCCGCCAGTAGTCCGGAGGTCGCGTCTAGACCAATCCATCCCGCACCCGGCACGTAGGCTTCGCACCAAGCATGGAGATCGGTGAAGTCGGCCTCAGGACCCTCTGGTCCCTCGAGTGGTTTTTCATCAGCGGTTAATTGGATGAGATAGCCTGAAACAAATCGGGCTGCGATACCCAGATGCCTAAGTGTCTGTACCATCAGCCAGGTGCTGTCTCGACAAGATCCTGAAAGCTTCGTCAGTGTTTCTTCGCAGCTTTGGACACCGGCTTCCATTCTGATGAGATAGGAAATTTTGCTTTGGATTTTCTGATTAATCTGAACCAGAAAATTGGTGGTAGAAAGCTTTCCGGTGAGTTCGCTTTTAATTTCACTCAGGAGGGCCTGAAGCCTAGGTCCAGGAGATTCAGTTTCCAGAAATGGGGCCAGTTCAGTGGTCAGCATTTCAGGGTATGAGAATGGAAAGAACTCAGCCCACTCCTCAATAAAGAAATCGAAAGGATTGATGACGGTCATGTCGGCCAGTAGATCTACCGTTAAGTCGATTTCCTGAGTCGGTTCCGGAAAGGTGATCCGGGCAACATAGTTGCCATAGGCGTCCTGTTGCCAGTGGATAAAGTGATTTTCAGGCTTAATCTTAAGTGAATAGCCTGAAATAGGCGTTCGACTATGAGGGGCGGGTCTCAGTCTGATTTCATGCGGGGATGCGACGACTGGACGGTCAAAGGTGTAATGCGATCGATGATGCAGGGCAACACGAATAGTCATGAGTGTTCAAGCGCTCCTTCTGGATTCAGCGGTTGGACGGTGAGAGCGTATCAATTTCTCCCAGCCAGTCAGGATTCGGCAGGGATGCAAAGACGCCCCGAAGACCGTCGCTCCACCGTTTACTGATCTGAGAAAAATAGGGATCGTCCTGAGTGATGTGTTGCTGGAAGTTAAGGTCGAGCATGTCGTTGCTGTAACAGGCAAGATCAATGGGAAGTCCCACGGATAGATTGCTTCGCATGGTCGAATCAAAAGAAACCAGGACACATTTAAGCGCTTCAATCAGGGGTGTGTCCGGGCGGATTACGCGATCAAGAATGGGCTTACCATATTTGGTTTCACCGATTTGAAAGAATGGGGTCTCTTCACCGGCTTCGATGAAATTACCTTCGGCATAAACAAGAAAGAGACGCATGCGCTCGCCTCGAATTTGGCCGCCAACCAGAAAGTTGGCGCCGGCATCGACATTATTTTGTGCCAGAAATGCACCGTCGTGTTGCCTAACTTCGCGGAGACATTCGCCGAGGAGCTGAGCTACATCAAACATGGAATCAACGTTCCAGACATTCCGCCGATCGAGATTACGGCCCCATTGCTCGAGCAGATTGATGGCGTTTTGGGTGATAGACAGATTGCCGGAGCTCAGAATGACGACAGATCGATCGCCTGGGCTGTTGAACGTCCGCATCTTTTTGAAGCTTGCAATCTGATCAACACCGGCGTTTGTTCTGGAGTCTGAAGCGAAAACAATGCCCGCGTTCAGTTTCAATGCAACACAGTAGGTCATGGTTGTCTGGTTTTGACTTATTGAGTGAGCGATGCGGCATAGGGTGCCGTTTTCTCTGGAACGTGTTCGACTCTGGACATATAGGCATCTCTGATACCTCTACCCAAGAGATCCATATCGTCAAGGAAGTCATTTAGATATTCGTGGAGGCCTAGGCTGAAGACGTCTTCAATTCGGCCAAAATGCAGGGCGGCATGCATTTCTCCGGCGCGACGTCTTGCTTCTCTCCCTGAATTGCCATTGATCGCAATTAGGGCTGATTCTACTTCGTCCAGACAGTTGTGGAGCGATCGAGGCATATCTGGCGACAAGACCAGGAGCTCAGCCACTTTGAGCGGTGAAATGACATCGCGATAAATTTTTTGATAGGCCTCGAAGGCACTGACTGACTTTAGAAGTGAGCCCCACTGATAGTAATCCGCAGCGCCCCCCACATCGTTAATACTGGGCAGTAGGATGTGATATTTCACATCCAAAATGCGTGCAGTATTGTCGGCGCGTTCAAGGAAGGTTCCGAGTTTAATGAAGCTTAATGCGATGTCCTTGATGATAGTGCCTAGCGTAACGCCTCTGAAGAGATGTGATCGCTCCTTGACCCATTCGAAATAATCGGGGTACCGATCTTTGTCCATTTGTTTGACAAGACGATTGAGCTCTAGCCACGTGCTATTGATGATCTCCCACATTTCAGAGGTGATGGCGCCTCGGACGGACCGCGCGTTTTCTCGGGCTAATGCCAGGCAGCTGTAGATGCTGGATGGGTTTTCCGGATCCAGTGCCATGAAATGAGTCACCGTATCGGCCTTGGCTAGTCCGTGCTTTTGCTCATAGAGTTCCGCACAGCCGGTGATGTTGACCGGGGCATACCAAAGGAATGCCTCCGAGCCCTCGATATCCAAAGGGAGCAATGAAGATCGATGCGCAACATCCAAGATACGGGCAGTGTTTTCGGCACGTTCAATGTGCCGCGACATCCAGAAAAGGTTTTCTGCAGTTCTCGACAACATAAATCAGTCCTCCAATACCCAAGTGTCTTTTGTACCGCCACCTTGGGACGAATTCACAACGAGAGATCCTTCTCGAATGGCAACTCGTGTTAACCCTCCTGGTACCAGACGGACTTCCTTACCGGATAGCACAAAGGGTCTTAAGTCCACATGTCGTGGGGCCACACCCGACTCAACCAAAGTGGGGCAGGTGGAAAGTGCCAGAGTGGGCTGTGCGATGAAGTTGGATGGATCATGAAGAATTCGTTCACGGTAAGCTTCAATCTCCTTGGTCGAACTGGTTGGACCTACGAGCATGCCGTACCCTCCGGAGCCCTGAACTTCCTTCACAACCAATTCGGGAAGATGTTCGAGCACATACTTGAGATCATCCTCTTTGCTTAGCTGCCAGGTGGGAACATTCGAGAGGATGGGCTTTTCTCCAAGATAGAATTGGATCATGTCGGGGACCGAGAGATAGGTTGACTTGTCATCAGCAACACCGGTTCCGACACCATTGGCCAACGCCACATTCCCTGCGCGATAAGCCTCAAATAATCCGGGGACTCCCAAGATCGAGTCAGGTCTAAACGCAAGAGGATCAAGGAAATCGTCATCAACACGTCGGTAGATGACATCGACTTGTTGAGGGCCTTCGGTGGTGTGCATGTAGACTTTCTTCTGATGCACGAAGAGATCCTGCCCTTCAACCAGTTCAACACCCATCTGGCTGGCTAAGAAGGCATGTTCAAAATAGGCGCTGTTATAGGATCCAGGGGTCAGTACCACGATGACAGGGTCGTTGATTCCGGGATTGGCGGATTCCCTGAGCGTTTTGAGCAGCATCTGTGGGTAATGCTCCACAGGTTCCACCGCATGATTGGCAAAGAGTTCAGGGAAAAGCCGCATCATGGTCTTTCGGTTCTCCAACATGTAGGAGACCCCGGATGGTGTTCTTAGGTTATCTTCCAGAACGTAGAAATCATTTTCGGCGACCCTTACAAGGTCAATGCCTGAAATGTGTGCGTAGACTTGGTTGGGTAGATCAATGCCCTTCATTTCTGGGCGATACATGGCATTGTCCAGCACCTGATGGGCAGGAATGACACCGGACTTGATGATTTCCTGATCGTGATAAATATCATGCAGGAAGGCATTCAGGGCCTGGACCCTTTGTTTGATGCCCTTTTCCAGCCGTCGCCATTCTTCTGCTCCAAAAATCCTTGGTACGATATCGAATGGGATAAGACGTTCTGATTCGGAGGCATCCCCGTAGACGGCAAATGTGATTCCTAATCTTCTGAACAGGAGTTCCGCTTCAGCGCTTTTTCGTTCCAGCTTTCCCTCTGCAAGCGACTGTAACCACTGATCGTAGACCTGGTAGATTTCTCTGACCTCACCGGATTCGGTGTGGAGTTCATTAAAAAAACGGGGTGGTGTGTTGGTGCTCATGCTTAGGAACCTGCATGAGTTATGCCAATAGAAATCATGCGTATCGACTGAAGGGGGAGGGGAGCTTGAGCCACAACAATCGCACCGTTATGGTGCGATTGGCTTTTGGAGGTCGCAAAATTGAGCTTTATCGCGCGATCTGGTGGGTATTTCTTGACGGGATTGAGGGATCGTTTTTTAGGCGATGCTTGATGCTAGAAAGGCCGAGTTCGAATTCGGGTTCAAGGGTTCTTGCAAGATTATATTCACTCTCATGCCTAAGTCCTCCGAGGATGATTGGAATCCCCAGTTGCCTGATTTGTTTTCTAAGTCCCAAGTTACGACCTTTGAATTTCAGGTTTTCCTCCGCTGCCAGAAAGAACGGGCAGTCGAATCGAATAAAGTCGGGTTTTAGTGTGGTGATTTTTTTCTGGATCAGCGTCTCAGCCCAGTCAAATTCGGCTAGATTTTCGAATCGAAGCCCGATTTTGTATTCTCGAAACTGATAATTTTTCAATCGTTCGAGCAGAAGGTCCGTTTGTTGCTGATGGGTATTGCCCAGTCCCAAGGTAATAACAATCCGCTCAGTGGGTAGACCACAGCTCCGAATGATTTCTTCAAAATAGGCTCCGTGATCCCGAGTCACAGATAAAACGTGATTAGGCCTCACCTCAAGAAAGAGAAGCCCCTCTTCATTCGATGCAAGGAGGTAATTCAGCATGTGAACCGTTCGGGTGAGTCGGTCCAGATTGACGATATTCGCGATGTCGGTATGGATCGAGAGCCCAGGAAGTTCTTGTATGGCTTGTGAGCGAACGCTGAGAGGTTTGGTGTCATGTCCCAGAATTCTTTCTGGGTCGATCGAGGAATAGATGGGCCTGAGTTCGCTGGTGAAGTTCAGGTTTTCAAAGTGGCCGAGGACTTTGCGTCCGTCGAAGCTGAGGGGTTTTCTGGCGAGATGGTTTTCTTCAATAAAACGTTGGTTGAAGGTGTCTATGAGGTGAGTCAGTGGCATTGGTATTACTCCTTGAAGTCTTTTTGAGATCCTGAGGTTGGAATTTCAAAGTCATGGCATAACAACAGTGTCTGTACATCATGGTTTGCATCGATAGGTTCATGAGAATCCTCCGTTGAAAGGGTTGCCTCAATGTTGGGGTATTCTGATTGAATACCCCAATTCTTGGTTAAATTACTGCGCCTTGGGGACGTAGATCTGGTCAAAGACTCCGCCGTCGGCGAAGTGTGTTTTGTGCGCGTTATCCCAGCTTCCGAACAGTTCCTTCACGGTGAAGAACTCAATCGCCGGGAAAGTCTTGATGTTAGCCGCAAGAATGGCTTTGTCAGATGGGCGATAGAAGTGCTTCGCCGCCAAGGTCTGACCTTCTTTGGTGTAGAGGTATTCCAAATATGCTTTTGCGACCTCAGTGGTGCCATGCTTTTCGGCATTCTTGTCGACGACGGTCACCGGTGGTTCTGCAAGTATGCTGACCTTTGGGTAAATAATTTCATACTTGTCTGCACCATATTCTTTAAGCGCGAGATGGGCTTCGTTCTCCCAAGCAATCAGCACATCACCAATGCCACGCTCAGCAAAGGTTACGGTTGCGCCGCGTGCACCGGTATCCAGGACGGCGGTATTCGCATAGATTCTTCTTACGAGATCCTTGGCTTGATCTTCACCACCCAAGACTTTAAGACCATAACCCCAAGCACCTAGATAAGCCCAGCGAGCACCGCCCGAGGTTTTTGGATTTGGGGTAATAACCGCAACACCGGGCCTTCCAAGATCCACCCAGTCGTGGATATTTTTGGAGTTGCCCTTTCTGACCAGGAAAACCTGAGTCGAGAGGTAAGGGCTACTGTTGTTGGGTAGTCTTTCCTGCCAATTGGCAGGAATGAGTTGACCTTTTTTACCTAATTGGTCGATGTCATAGGCCAGAGCCAGGGTCGCAACATCGGCATCCAGACCATCGATAATGGCTCTAGCCTGTTTTCCGCTGCCACCATGTGATTGATTGATGGTGACGTTATCACCCTTCTTGGCTTTCCAGTGTTTGGCAAAAGCTTTGTTGTACTCCTCATAGAGCTCCCGAGTGGGATCATAAGAGACATTAAGGAGCGTGACATCCTTGGCAAATGCGGATGATGCCGTTAGGGTCAGTAGGGCAAAAAGACCTGCTGAAATATTTTTCTGGGTCGTCTTTAGGGTCATGAGCGATCCTCGGTTATGGTTGAAAGAGATTCTTTTGGGGGATCCTGATCAATCTAGGATCGATCAGGATCGAACATTCTTTTAGAAACGAATCTGCATCTGGGTATAAAAGAGATTGACGTTGCTACCGTTGTATTGGTTGCCCGCGTTGTAGTAGTTGCTGGAGAGTTGGCCGTTATAGGAGGTATAGCCAACGCCCACGGCCCCGGTTCCTTTTGTTGCCAAATCACCCTTCATGAGCACCTGCCAACCGGCCTGAAAAGCCACATTGCTGTGCGCATCCCAGCGGGCGTTGAGTTCGATGGTTTCACCGATGTAGCTTCCCTGATAGTTCTGGTTCGCCCCGGATCCGGCGTTATAGATATTGCTTCCGGCCCAACCCGAGGTTGATAGCGCATCTGCCATCCACCACCAGCGCTGGTTGATATATACCGTCACATCACGGTGGGGGACAAACTCAAACTTCCAGCCGGGTGAATTAATGTTCGTACGAGAGGCAAAGAATCCACCAATACCCGTGGGGCCATATTCAAATACGGTTGGACCGTAGAGCGTATCGAAGTGCGAAGTGCCATAGTCCCATTGTGCGGTTAGGCGTGGATCAAAATCGGTATCGAAGGTATAGCCAATATGGATGTGCTGAAACAGACCGCCAACATTTTGTGAGTTCGTATAGCCCGATGAGTTTCCGCTCGCTGAAGCTGTTGTATATCGAGTCGGGTTATAGTTGTTAAGGCTCAGGTTGGCCGTAGAACCTTTGTTTACAGCTGTACCTGTTTGTCCAATAGTTTCAAGTTCATAGTTGATTTCGCCCTTTCGATTAGGCTTGTAGAAACGAATGGAGGGTGTAAACAGTCTTCTGTTGAGAATGTTTTCAGGGCCTTCATTCAGATAGAACAGTCCGAGATCGGCTTTGTGATCGCCTATGATGTTTTTCTGGAGCAGGGCGCCGGTGAAATAGGCGTTAGTTTGCGGTCGATTCCAGATGACATCATTGGTCATTGCTGTGCCTGTGTTGTAGCTTGAGCTATAGTTTTGGGGTGTCGGTGTTCCGGGGTAGAGGATCTCTGGAACATTGGCAAACGCAGTCAACTCCCAATCACCTTTGGCATCACGCAGTCGCTGCTGAACACCCACGTACTGCTGTTGTGTGTTTCGGTAAGCAGCGCGTCCGATGAGTCGACGAGAGCCCAAATCCATAGTCATTTGGCCGAACTTGGTTTCGCCATCAACCTTGAGATCAAATAGGTTTTTACCGACATAGGCGCCATAGATCTGAGCGAACTGTCCCGTATTGACGGTTGAGCTATTCAGCTGATCCACGTAATTGGTGGTTGTTACCTTGCCGGCGTTATTGTGAGTTTGTGCGCCTGGTCCGCCCCATTGGCGGGCATCCCAGAATTCGAAGCCTGCGCGCCACTGGTCGTTAAAGCGCGCTTCGGACCAAACAACCAGTTGATTCACCAGGGCTTCCTGACCTACATAGGATTGTCTGGAGGGAGCACCACCTTTCCATGGGGTCGAGTAACCTTCATAACGAACCCGATCTTCAAGGCTCAAATCGACCCAGGTGGGAAGTCCAAAGAGATCATGAATTCTGAAGTTTTCCTTGTTTTCCCACGCGGCTTTTCCGGTCAAACGATCGACGCGTTGGCTTTCCACTGCACCCAGGGACTGACGAGGTCTGTTATTGGTGTTGTATTCTGGCGCTTGAGTCCCTTTGGGGTCATCTTTGGGTGAAGCGGCTGTGCTCACCTTTTGCCCCTCGAGATTGACCGAGGTTGTGTCGGGTTTTTTGTCGGCATTCGCAGAAACTTCTACAGCCGGTGCTGTAGTAATTGGGGGAGGTGCCACTACCACCGGTGCCACCGCTTGTTGTTGAGCGACATGCTTTTTGTGATGGTGTTTCCTTGCTTTTTTGACAGGTGTCGCTGCATCTGAGGCAGGGGTGGTCGCCCATGCCGGTGTGCTGGACACGAGAGATCCTGCGATGAGCGATGTTCCCGCTGTGAGCGCGAGGACAAGGTGTTTGGTTTTGAATGACATTGGGTTCAACCTCTGTGTATGCACTGGAGTAAGTCTCGGTTGACCGGTCACTTCCTCTGATTTTTTTTAAAAACTTTTATCGACTATGGTCTGGGCATGTCATGCTGAGACGATGTTTTTCTCTTCGTTCGATTTGAACGATTCGGCCCTCGTGGACGGTAATTTCAACGGAACCAAACTTCAGTCCTCGGAGAGCGTTCAGGATTCTCCTGCCGACCAAATCTCCTGTTTCAGCCTGCTTCTTTTCTTCCTGTTCAGCTTCATCAACCATTGAGCTCACATTCCCTCTTGAGTTGCCAACATGCAACAGCACAGTCTTTTTCTGTTGCGTGGAATCCTATCAATGTTGCAAGCTAACCAAAAATACGATTTTGGAAGAAGCATATTCGAATGGGGTATAAGGCCGAGTGGGTTTAGCGGGCAGCAAGGTATAGATATGAAAAAGGCTCCAAGCGGAGCCTTTGTGAGTCCATGGCATTTTGCCTAGTAGTCTTCGTGACTCACCGTGCTTGGACCATTGAGATCAATGGGTTGTAAGGGGTTGTTCGGATTTTGGAGAAAGTTTCCACCATTACACTCTCGATTTCCTGCATCCCAGCCTTTCATATATTCAGGTTCTGCAAAATATCGTTTGTCGTTTCTGACGCGGGTCTTTGTGGTCAGTCGACTAGAGGCTGAGCTCGAATTATCGCAACCCTCCTTGTAGCCATCCGCATAGGCGGGTGTCGAAGTTTGTCTGATTAATGCATCCCCGCAACCGACTAAGGAGAGGGCTGCACAGGTGATGAGAATGGGTGCGATTTTCATGCGGTTACCAAGAGTTGTATTGGGGGATTATGCCGATGAATCCCTCATTGCTTCAAGGAGTTCCCAGCGTGAGAAGGCCGACTCCAGTTCTTTCTGCGCCTGGTCCAGACGATTCGTTGTTTTTAAGGATTGGTCTTTGCCTTGTTGATAGAAGGCTGAATCTTGCATGAGACTCAGAAGTTCTGAAATTTCATTTTCGAGAACCTCGATTTTTTGGGGCAACTGGTCGAGTTCCTGCTGCTCCTTATAGCTCATTTTTTTGCTCGGCTTGCCTTGAGCGGGCTTGTTCTCCGTTTTAAGGGAGGCTATCGGCGCCGTCTTTTGAAGGTGAGATGCCTCCAAGGTTTTCTTTTGCCGGATCCAATCATCATAGCCCCCGACGTACTCGGAAATCTTGGCTTCGCCTTCGTATACCAGGACACTCGTGACCACGTTATTCAAGAAAGCTCGATCGTGACTTACAACCAGAATAGTACCGGTGTATTCAGTGAGTAGTTCTTCGAGAAGTTCCAGTGTTTCTGCATCAAGGTCATTCGTTGGCTCGTCCAGGACCAGAAGATTTGCAGGTTGAGCAAAGAGTCGAGCCAGAAGAAGCCGGTTGCGCTCACCACCTGAAAGCGATTTAACGGGTTGTCGCGCACGATCTGGGGTAAAGAGGAAGTCCTGAAGATAGCCAATGACATGCGTGTTCTTTCCGTTGATGGTGACCCGATCGCTTCCGTGAGCGACATTGTCGATCACACTGGCTTCTTCATCGAGTGTGGATCGATACTGGTCAAAATAGGCGATCTGAAGGTTGGTGCCGGTCCGAATGTGTCCTGAGCTTGGCTCAAGCTCACCCAGCATGAGTCTCAGCAGCGTTGTTTTACCGCAGCCATTGGGTCCAATTATGCCGACCTTATCGCCTCTTAGAATGGTGCACGACAAATCCTGAATGAGCGTTTTATCGGCATAGGAAAAAGAAGCTTCGTTGATCTCCACGACCAATTTTCCAGATCGCTCTGATTCCTGCGTTTGCATCTTGACCTGACCGATCCGGTCCCGCCGATCTGAGCGCTCCTTACGCATTTCGACAAGCCGTTTTACTCGCCCCATATCACGGGTTCTTCTCGCTTTGATCCCTTGTCGTATCCAGGCTTCTTCCTGCGCGAGACGTTTATCAAACTCCGAATTGGTTTTTGATTCTGCGTCTAAGAGCTCCT
>CAYFLM010000029.1:0-16925 GCA_964343925.1 uncultured Methylococcus sp. | reverse complement strand
GAGTGTTGGCCTCCGAAGCCAAAGGTCGTACGTTCAAATCGTATCGGGCGCGCCAGCCAGACTGCACAGATACCCCCTCACATTCATCTCAGCGGGGACTTAGGTGAGCAAGCGGTCAATGCCTTCGAGCCTTCCGTCCTTAATCATAACGTTTACGGCACGCTGAGTTGCTTGAGGCACTCGACAGCAAATCCATCGGCTAATCAAATGTAACTCTTTGTGGCACCCACTGTCCGCCACCGGGCAAATGCGCCCCTTGGAGCGCCCTAAAAGTGAATGTTTGCGCAGCGCCCAGCGCGACCTCAAGATCTCGCCCCAAAGCTAAATTTGCGGCGATCGCAGCAGCCAAGGTGCATCCCGACCCATGAAAACTCCCCGGCAGCTTTGGCCAAACCCATTTTTTGCTCAAACCGTTTGAGGCATACCACCTATTAATCACTTCTTCGCCCTCGATATCCGCCCCAGTCACCAGTACATTTCTACAACCAAAGCTTTGAAGCGTCTCCGCAGCCAAAGCGATATCGGTAGTCCCAGCAATTTTTAGAGCCTCGTAAACATTTGGGGTCAAAATGGTCGTGAGAGGCAGGAGTTCCTCTCGCATAGCGACTAAAAGATCCTCGTCGGCAAGCGGAGAACCTCCACCCGCCCTCAAGATGGGATCGAGAACCAATCGCTTAATCTTGAATTCATCCACGATCTCTTTGAGCGCGTGAACAATTTCAGCGTTTCCTAATAGTCCGATCTTCAAAACATCCACCTCAATATCTCTAAGAAGGGTCCTGGCCTGACTTTTAAAGCTTTTTGGGTCTTGAGGAATGACTTGGCGGACGTTGACGGTGTCCTGAACAGTGAGAGAAGTAATCAAAGTACAAACATGGCACCCAAAGGATGCGATCGCCTCGATATCCGCCTGAATGCCGGCACCCCCCGAAGGATCATGCCCTGAAACAGCTAAGACAACAGGAATCCTTTTCATACGTACATCAGACAATTTTGATAACCCAATGATTGATGATGGTTTCGAGCATGAAGACATTGGGTCAAGATTGCCGCCCAAGCAATCATGCCCGTTGACAGGTCGTAGCCCCCTCGGTACTTTACCCGATTGGCCGCCTTAACGGGCATTGCCCTATCACCTGTGATCGATGGGTTCCACATGGAAGAGTTCCAACGCATTAATCGTCTACCTCCATACGTCTTCAATATCGTCAATGAACTCAAAGCCAAACAGCGCGCCGCGGGTGTAGACATCATAGATTTCGGAATGGGTAATCCAGACCGATCGACTCCGCAACATATCGTTGACAAGCTTGTTGAGGTTTCCCAAAAGGGGGTGGCCCACAGGTATTCCGTCTCCAAAGGGATTATTCGACTCAGAAAGGCAATTTGTGGCTGGTACAAAAGACGCTTTGACGTCGATCTAGACCCAGATACACAGGCCATCGTAACGATTGGATCCAAGGAGGGCTTGGCACATCTTGCTATGGCAACAATGGGGCCTGGGGACTCTGTTCTGGTACCCAATCCTGCCTACCCCATTCACCCCTACGGATTTGTCCTAGCAGGAGCGGATGTAAGACACGTTCCACTAGTGCCCGGCGTCGATTTCTTTGAGGAACTAGAAAAAGCCATCAAGAGTTCATGGCCAAAGCCCAAAATGTTGGTCCTTAATTTCCCAGGAAACCCAACCACTCAATGTGTTGAGCTTGATTTCTTTGAAAAAGTGATTGATCTTGCGCGGGAATACAATATTTGGGTTGTTCACGACATTGCCTACGCGGATATCGTGTTTGACGGGTATGTAGCACCCTCAATTTTGCAGGTAAAAGGCGCGTCAGACGTTGCCGTTGAGTTTTTCACGTTATCCAAAAGCTACAACATGCCCGGTTGGCGCGTCGGATTCATGTGCGGCAACGCCAAATTGGTTGCGGCCCTTGGAAGAATCAAGTCTTACCTAGACTACGGCACATTCACACCGATACAGGTGGCGGCCATCACTGCCCTTGAGGGCCCTCAGGACTGTGTGCAAGACATTTGCGAGATATACCGCTCAAGGCGGGACGTTCTTTGGTCCGGACTCAACAATATTGGTTGGGAGGTTGAGAAACCCAAAGCGACCATGTTCATGTGGACCAAGATTCCAGAGCAATATCGTCACCTCGGCTCGCTAGAATTTTCCAAGAAAATGCTTTTGGAGGCTCAAGTTGCAGTTTCTCCGGGCATTGGTTTTGGCGAGTTTGGAGACGACCACGTTCGATTTAGCCTTATTGAAAACGAGCATAGAAGTCGTCAGGCCGTACGCGGCATCAAGAACATGATGCGAAAAGACTCGTCGGTATAATAGGCGTAGAAAAAAATCTGGAGAGCTGTTGTGAAACCCGTAAATATTGGCCTGCTGGGATTGGGAACCGTTGGGGGCGGCACCGTCAATGTTCTGGGGAGAAACGCAAGTGAGATTGCCCGACGGGCCGGACGGGCCATTCAGGTTACCACCGCCTGCACCCGCAACCCAAAGGCCTCCAGAATTTGTGATACGTCTAACATCAGCGTTACTCAAGATCCTTTAGACGTCGTCCGCAATCCAGAGATCGACATCGTAGTCGAGCTGATGGGGGGCACGGATCCGGCTTACCAACTGGTGATGGAAGCGCTGGACCATGGAAAACATGTCGTCACCGCCAACAAAATGTTGATCGCGCTTCACGGCAATGAAATCTTTGAAAAAGCCCAGAAAAAGGGACTGATGGTTGCATTTGAAGCGGCCGTTGCCGGAGGTATCCCGATAATCAAGGCGATCCGAGAGGGCCTTTCAGGAAACAAGGTCGAATGGATTGCCGGCATCATTAACGGAACCTGCAACTTTATCCTGACTGAAATGCGAGATAAAGGCCGCGACTTCCAGGACGTTTTAGCTGAGGCCCAGGCGCTTGGCTATGCTGAGTCCGACCCGACCTTTGATATCGAAGGCGTAGATGCCGCCCACAAACTTACGATACTGGCCTCGATAGCGTTTGGTGTGCCATTGCAGTTCGATCAAGTCTACATTGAGGGTATCAGCGACATTACCTCTATGGATGTCTCCTATGCTGAAGCTCTGGGCTATCGAATTAAACTGCTAGGTATAGCCAAACACTCTCAAAATGGGCTTGAACTTAGAGTTCATCCCACTTTAATTCCAGAGAGAAGATTAATTGCCAATGTAAACGGGGTCATGAATGCCGTATTGGTAAAAGGCGATGCGGTCGGACCTACCCTATACTACGGTGCCGGCGCCGGCGCGGAACCGACAGCTTCAGCTGTTGTGGCAGACCTTGTCGATGTCGTGAGGACTTTGACATCGGATCCGGAAAACCGTGTTCCCCACCTAGCCTTTCAACCCGAAACGATCACTAAGCTTCCTACGGTTACCATTGAAAAGGTCAAGTCGGCCTACTATCTTCGCCTTAGCGTTGCAGACCAGCCCGGCGTCTTAGCAGACATCACCCGAATTCTCGCAGATTCAAGCATTAGCATCGAAGCCATCATACAAAAAGAACCACCTCCGGGTGAAACTCAGCTACCCGTGATCATGCTGACTCATTGCGTCGTCGAGGAAGAACTAAACCGTGCAATTCATCAGATTGAAAACCTCAAGACCGTCGGGGGATCAGTCAAGCGAATTCGTGTGGAACCTCTAGGTTAGGCATTAGGCACGCCTCACTCATACCCCTAAATTTCATATCTAATTGTCACCCCCTATGCATATTTCAACGCGATATACCGGCCTAATCGATAAATACCGGGCGCGGCTTCCTGTTGGCCCAGATACCAAGGCGATCAGCCTTTGTGAGGGAAACACGCCTCTCATACAACTGGTAAATATACCGAGCATCATTGGAAAAGCCGTTGAAATATATGTCAAATTTGAAGGACTTAACCCAACGGGGTCCTTCAAAGATAGAGGAATGACCATGGCGGTCACCAAGGCCGTCGAAAGCGGCAGTAGAGCCATTGTTTGCGCATCGACTGGGAACACCTCTGCGGCCGCTGCGGCCTATGCTGCGCGAGCGGGAATTACCTGCTTTGTCCTCATACCGGATGGGAAAATTGCCTTAGGCAAACTGGCACAGGCGATGATTCATGGCGCCAAAGTTTTACAAATACAGGGCAACTTTGATGATGGTATGCGCTTGGTGAAAGAAGTCGCCGATCACGCCCCTGTCACGATTGTCAATTCCATTAACCCGTTTCGTCTGCAGGGCCAAAAAACAGCAGCTTTCGAGATTATTGAAGCCCTAGGCGAGGCCCCGGACTTTCATTGCCTTCCGGTTGGAAACGCCGGCAACATTACAGCCCATTGGATCGGATACAGCGAATCGGTCTGCCCGGCAGGCCAGAGCCCGACCAAAGCGTGCGCCTTTTGCAATGGTGAATGCCCCTTCCCCCAGCAGCAGACTCATCAAAAACGGCCCACCATGGTTGGATACCAAGCCTCTGGCGCAGCCCCTTTCTTGCGTGGGGCAATGGTGGATCATCCCGAGACGATCGCAACCGCGATAAGAATTGGGCACCCGCAATCCTGGAGTCAAGCCTGGACCTCCAGTCAAGAGTCCAAGGGATGGTTTGACGAATGTAGCGATGATGAAATCCTTCAAACCCAAAAGCTTTTAGCTGAAAAAGAGGGCATATTTTGCGAGCCTGCATCCGCAACCTCTGTCGCAGGCGCCCTTAGGGACATTGTGAGTGGAAAGATTCCGGAAGGAAGCCGGGTCGTTTGCACCTTGACCGGGAACGGCCTAAAAGATCCTGACACGGCGATCAGCCAATGCGATGTTCGACCTGAAAAAGTTTCAGCGACACTCGAGGCTGTGAAGGCAAGCATTCAAGAAGGTCTGTGATCACACACCTTTGATGTCAAATTCAGATTTTAGACTTCAATCGTCAATACGAATGACTTAAAAATCGGGTAACCTCGATCCCATAAGATTCACTTGGAGGTTTACATGGGGTCAGGATCCGAATTGGAATCACAAATGCTCACGGCCTATGGTCAGGCAAGGTCCTCGATTGTGGGCAATCCGCTCTGCCCCTCAGAGCTAAGAGAGATCCAAGCATTTTGGCGAGCCTGCAACTATCTATCTCTGGGGATGATCTATCTTCAGGATAACCCACTGCTTAAAGAGCCTCTCAAGCCGGAGCACATCAAAAACCGACTGCTGGGTCATTGGGGAGCAAGTCCTGCGCTGTCTTTCTGCTACGGCCACCTCAACCGCCTTATCAGGCGAGAGTCTCTCAGCGCCCTTTTCTTAGCAGGACCAGGCCACGGGGCTCCGGGCGTTCTTGGCCCTGTCTATCTTGAAGGGAGCTATTCTGAGATTTATCCCGACAAAGCCCAGGATGAGGAGGGCCTCAAGGCCTTCTTCCATCAATTTTCATTCCCAGGAGGGATCGGGAGTCATTGCACACCAGAAACCCCAGGCTCGATTCACGAAGGCGGAGAACTAGGCTATGTTCTGTCCCATGCCTGCGGCGCAGCCTTTGATAACCCTGAACTGGTTGTGCTGGCAGTAGTCGGTGATGGGGAAGCTGAAACAGGGCCACTTGCAACCTCATGGCATATCAATAAATTCATTAATCCCACTAGAGATGGTGCCGTCCTTCCGGTGCTCAACCTGAACGGATACAAAATTAACAATCCCACCCTTTTGGCGAGAATTGATCATGGTGAGATTGAATCCTTGTTCAAAGGGTATGGCTGGGAACCTTGTTTTGTGGAAGGGTCCGATCCTGAATCCATGCATCAGGCCATGGCAGCCACGATGGACTTTTGCCTGAACAAGATTAGACAGATACAAACAGAAGCCAAAAAAAACCAGGCATCCGCAAAAAGGCCCAGATGGCCCATGATTGTCCTGAGAAGCCCAAAAGGGTGGACAGCCCCAATTGAAGTCAATGGTCACCGTGTTGAAGGTTCCTGGCGTGCGCATCAGGTCCCCATCGCCGATGTTAAAAACAACGATTCTCAACGGGCACTACTCGAGGCCTGGATGAAAAGTTACGGCCCAGATGAACTCTTTGACGCATCAGGCCATCCCTCAAAAATCATCCTCGACCAGATCCCACCGGCTCACTTACGCATGGGCATGAGCCCGCATGCGAATGGTGGACGAATAAAGAAGGCACTTAAGATGCCAGACTTCAGGCACTACGCCTATGAGATCGAAACTCCAGGGACTCAAGAGGCCGAAAACACCCGACCCCTGGGGAAATTCCTTCGGGACATCATGAAAGATAATGCCGAAAACTTCAGAGTTTTTGGTCCAGATGAAAATACGTCGAACAAACTGAATGATATCTACGAAGTTTCCAAAAAACTCTGGATGGAAAACTTCTTTCCAGAAGATACGGATGGGGGCGAACTTTCGCGTACCGGAAGAGTGATTGAGATGCTGAGTGAACACACGCTTGAAGGTATGCTGGAGGGATATCTTCTGACGGGTCGACACGGCTTTCTATCGACCTATGAGGCATTTGTGCATGTCATCGATTCAATGTTCAATCAACATGCCAAATGGTTATCGATCACCAACCACTTATCGTGGCGGAGCCGAATCTCCTCTTTAAACCTGCTCATCACTTCCACGGTTTGGCGACAGGATCACAACGGATTTACGCATCAGGACCCAGGATTTCTGGATGTCGTAATCAACAAAAGTGCAGCAGTCACTCGCATCTACCTCCCCCCCGATATCAATTGCCTTCTCTCAGTGGCCGATCACTGTCTGAAGAGCGAAAACTACGTTAACGTCATCGTGAGCGACAAACAAAGCCACCTCCAGTACTTGAACATGGATGAGGCAATTGACCACTGCACGAAAGGTATCGGCATCTGGCCTTGGGCCAGCAACGATCAGGGACTGGATCCTGATGTGGTCTTGGCATCCGCTGGGGATATACCGACTAAAGAGGCACTCGCTGCAGTCTGTTTATTGAGGGAGGCGTTTTCAGACATCAGAATCCGCTTTGTAAACGTTGTAGATCTTTTCAGGCTTCAACCTGAGTCTGAACATCCCCATGGTCTGAGTGACACAGACTTTGACAGCTTGTTTACGACGGATAAGCCAGTGATCTTTAATTTTCACGGCTACCCGTGGTTGATTCATCGACTGGCGTACCGAAGAACCAATCACTCAAATTTACATGTTCGAGGCTACAAGGAACGAGGAAATATCAACACGCCACTCGAACTGGCCATTCAGAATCAGATTGATCGGTTTAGTCTTGCCATCGATGTCATCGACCGTGTTCCAAGACTTAAGGCTTCTGGGGCTCATGCCAAGGAACATTTCCGAAATTTGCAGATCAATTGTCGCCAGTATGCCTATGAGCACGGCGTGGATGAGCCTACCCAGGCGAATTGGAGGTGGACTGAATCTACGCCTTAGCGTCTTCCGAAGGGCGGGTCAAATAATAAAGACCGTGTGCCACGGCCACATAGATCAGTGAGATCGAAAACCACTCCGTAATAGGTAACCCATTGACCTCTGCGTAGACCTTGGCACCAATGGCTGTTGCAATGAAGGTGTATCCCATGACGAGCGCCTCTACGTAGCCGCCTTTGACATATCGAAATACCCAAAGACCGAGCTGCCCGACAAGAAGGTATCCAAGAGCAATCAGAAGATTGTTCCCTAGAGGTCCGTAAAGACCTTCTTCATCCGACAGGATAAGTCCAGGCTCTTTAAAAATCGCGATCATTCCAAAAATGGAGAGCCACACCACAAGATGAAAGTGTAGGATTGCCATGCGCCTTAAGGTATTCATTAGGTGATTGCTCACAATAAATGAGCGTAGGACGCGGGATCTTCTGGATAGTTCCTAGGACATCCTGTCATCGAGGATTGCGGGGGCATGATTCGCTGGGAGCCAGCCCAAAAGAATATTTTGTGCTTCCTCAATGCCCTGATTTTTCAGGGAGGAAAACATCTGTACGCTGATGGGATATAGAAAGCGTGCGCTCAAAGTGCTGGCCACTTTTTGTACAACCGATAATCCCGCCCCGCGGCTCAATTTGTCGGCCTTAGTCAGAAGCACATGGATTCCCAACTCATAATGAACGCACCAATCAATCATTCTGAGATCAAAATCCGTCAACGGGTGCCGGATATCCATGACCAGAACCACACCTCTGAGGGTCTCTCTACCACTGAGATATTCCTCAATCATGGCACCCCAGTCTTTCTGAATACCCTCTGGAACCTTGGCATATCCGTATCCAGGAAGATCGACTAAGCGTCTATCGTCATCCAACGAGAAAAAATTCAATAGCTGGGTGCGGCCAGGGGTCTTACTGACCCGAGCCAGCGACCTTTGGTGAGTAAGCCTATTTATTGCGCTCGACTTACCGGAATTCGATCGACCTGCGAAGGCAACCTCACAACCGACATCCGGCGGCGCATTCCTCAATTTTGAAGCACTTGAGAGAAAGTGAGCCTGCTGGAAAATTTTTTTCAAACCTCTCTGCTCCTTCACGATTGACTTTTGAACTGTTCCCGTATTTTATGGGCGGGTACGGTTGGCTGATAGTATCAAATTCCAACCCGACGAATTAGACCACCAATCATTGAGGAAGAGGGAATGGCAAAGGTCAATCTAGTACTGGCTCTAAGCTTAGTATTGATAAGCTCCTTGGGACACGCAGAGGGTAATGCCAAGGCTGGGGAAGAAAAAGCTGCCGCGTGTGGAGGATGTCATGGTGCGGATGGTAATGGGAGTGCGCCTATCTTTCCTAAATTAGCCAATCAGCACACTGGTTATCTGATCAAACAGCTACATGACTTCAAAACCCAAAAAAGGGTTGAACCTACAATGAACGCGATGGCCGAACCCCTCAGTGATGAGGATATGTTGGATATCGCAGCATATTATGGTCAGTTAAAAATATCTCCGGAACCAGATACCCACAATGCTCTGGGCAGGACGGTTTACAGAAGCGGGGCCAAAGAGAGGGGGATCCCGGCTTGCTCAGGCTGTCATGGGCCAGAGGGCTCCGGTAATCCTTATGCAAAATTCCCGGGACTGCATGGACAATATGCGGCTTACATCGAGAAGACCCTGAGCGACTATAAGTCAGGCGAGCGCGCTAATGACCCAAATAGCATCATGAGATCCATTGCCCAGAAACTATCAGACGAAGAGATCACGGCTGTCTCCGAGTTTGCCTCATCCCTCCATCACCCCTAGAAATCCGAACTCATGCAGATCCCTATGAGATTTAAGCGCTATTTTCTAATGTGTCTGGTACTTTCAGCATTTTTACCACTGATGAGTGTTGCTGAAGAATTCAAAGTGGGTACCGACTACGATCTGGTAAACCCACCCCAGCCGACCGCTGACCCACAAAAAATTGAGGTCATGGAGTTTTTCTGGTACGGCTGTCCCCATTGCTACCATTTTGAGCCGGACCTCAATGCATGGCTCAAAAATAAGCCTTCCTCCGTGAACTTTATTCGTCAGCCTGCTGTGTTCAATGAACACTGGGCAGCCCATGCAAAGGCATTCTTTACTGCTGAAACTTTAGGCGTTTTGGAAAAAATGCACGCAGATTTCTACGATGCCATTCAAAACCGAAAGGAAGCGCTGGAGACAGAATCCGATCTCGCTCAGTTCTTTGTGGCGCATGGAGTAAAGGAAGAGGACTTCCACAAGGCTTACAGCTCTTTTGCTGTTGATTCAAAGCTACGTCTTGCTGGTGGACTTGCGGCTAAATATGGCGTCACTGGAACGCCCTCGATTATCGTTAATGGAAAATACCTGGTCAGTTCTGGGAAATCTAAATCCTTTCCAAGAATGATCGCAATCACAGAGTATTTGGTTCAATCTGAACAGCCAAAATCATCCGAAAAAGCCTCAAAAAAGAAGCCCGCCAAGTAAGCCAACGCAGCTGAGTTTAGTGCACGGTGACCTGCCCTTCTAAGAGCGTCACTCCCACGTGTGATCTGACGCTCAACTGCCTGATGTCAATCCGACTGATGTTGGCAGAATAGCCCACCCATGACCATGGGGCATCAGGGGCTCTGAGCCCGAAGTCGATCGCATAACTGCCCGGGCATAGGCCAATGTAAGGAAGGTCGACTTTGATTTTTCTGGGCACTCTAGGAGAGAAAGCAATCTGGCCTTCGTTAAGGGATCCGTCATAGCCTGCAAGCAGCAAGCCTGAGCTCGAATAAAATGCAACCACAGGACATGCATCCAGGGTTCGATCACTGAAACATTCCACTTCGATCGAAATCCCTGCCCCCTGAAACAAGGTGGCGGGAAAATCTTCCTGACCGTTGAGCTGTTCAAGCTTGATTGCCTCTACGGTCACAGGCAAATCCTTCCCCGCTGGACGCTCGATTGAATGAACCAGCGGCAGGAAGCTCTCATCGGAAAATCCCATCTCCTGGTAGTAGGCCCGATAGACGGATTCGGTATGACCTAACATCAAGGCCTTGCCATCAATCAAGCACAGACAACGATCCGCTAACTGACGAATATGATTTTCGGCGTGAGACACCATCAAAATGCTCGCCCCTTTTCTCTTCAACTGATTGAGTCGCTCGAGACTCTTTCGCTGAAACCCTATGTCGCTGACAGACAGGACCTCATCAATCAGAAAAACATCTGCTGGGAGGGCGGTAGAAATAGCAAATTCAAGCCGAGCATACATCCCATCAGAGTAAGTTCTAACCTGTCGATCGACCTCATCGGATAATCCAGAAAACTCAATAATCTCCAAAAATAGAGTATCGATTTCCTCTTTCTTTAGCCCAAATTCACCACACTTCACATAGATGTTCTCTCGTCCTGTAAGCATCGGTTGAAGACCACTTCCGAGCCTAACCATAGACATCACTTTACCCGCTGAGGAAATCCATCCTTGGGTGGCGCTAAGCTCCTTGGCTGCAAGTTTCAGGAGAGTACTCTTACCTGCCCCGTTTGGCCCGATAATTCCAAGACACTCTCCTGGATAGATCTCCAGATCAATGTCCTGAAGGGCCCAAAATTCATATCTACGGAGTGAGGCATAGGTTTTGAGGCGAAAAAGCCGCTTCAGACAATCAACAACGAGATAAAAAGGATAGAGAACCGCTTTTTTGCAGTACTTCTTGCTGACCCCTGCGAGACGGAGATGCGGCAGGTCAACCAGCATCCGGATTTTCGTGCTCAGACTCAATCACCGGACTGTTGAGTTGAGCACTCTCCAGAGGATCGGCCTGAGATTCAGACTCAAAGTCCTCAACAATGTGATCAGAGGCTAACATGAGACCTTTCTTGTAGAACTGACTCGCTTGAACATAGTCGCCCTTGGCATGGTGAATCTCACCCAACAGCCGATAAGCCTCCAAACTTTCGAGCTGCCTCAGACTTCGTTGTGCATAATCCTGAGCCTCAGAATAGCTACCCATTCTCAAAGAAAGCTTGGATAGCACCCGAAGTAACACCGCGTCTTCCGGGTGGGGCGCCAGCCAGGCTTCAGCGCTCTGAAAGTGTTTGGCAGGATCCTGGGTTTGCAGACATCCATAGAGGACCAGCAAGGTTTCATTCCAATCTTTACCCAGAGACAGCCGAACTTCCTCCTCCACCTCTCCGCCAGCACCCGCATCAATCATTGCCGCAGCGTAAATAGAGACGACCCCAGGCATGTCCCTAATATGAATTGGAACATGACGCCATATTTCCCGTATGGCTGCCGCATCTCGGGTTTTAGCCTTCTCCTTCAAGAGCTCCGTGTAGGTTGAAAGCTCCAAGAGCTTGACCTCGGCCTCAAGCATGACCTTTGTGTTTCTGAGATGTGGCATGAGCCTGTGTAAGGCTTCCCAATTCTCGGTCTGTACATAAGCCTGATGCAAAAGTCTTAGCACTCCCGCATGACTCGGTGCCATTTGATTAACCGTGGTGAGCGTCTCAAGTGCCTCTTCAAATTGACGCGAGGAGAGCTGAAGCTCCGCTCTCGTTAACGCGATCGCCATTTCTGCTTCAGGGGCACTTTGGTGCGCTAGGGTGAGATATTCCTCTCGAAGTTCATTAGCACCTCTTGCATGGGCGGCTCGAGCGGCGATGAGATAGTTAACCAGTGGGGTACCGCTATCCGCGGCATGCCGAATAAGATTACGCTCTGCCTTCTCCCAATTACCCTCGGCTGTCTCGATGAGACCTGCGACCAAGGCCTCTTGAGACTTTTTAACCCGCTGAACACTGTTCTTTCGTTTCATCGCGGATGGGAGCTTAGCGGCCGTATTCGCTAGACGTATCGCTAGACTCATGAGTAAAAAGCTCAGAAATACGCTCACAATTACGACGTAAAGTGATGTTTCCAGCACCCATGAGCCAATCCCAATAATCACGTAGCCGGCATTCCCCTCACTGGCCAAATGCTGGTATCCAAGAACCAGAAAAACAACCAGAAAAAATATCGCCGCTAACGAAAAAACGACTCTCCTTCTCACAGTCGCTCTCCCTCACTCGAGTCATGAGTGCTCTGAGGACTCTCACGCTTGGGCTCCGGCGGCTTCACCGGTGCGGCGGTTTCCGGAGGCTTTACCTCTCTGGGCATCTTGGGGTTTTGTTTGTTAGATGTGGGCTCCACACCGACATTAGCCTCAGGTGCAGCAGCAGCATCATCCGGCTTGTTTCCGCTTGGCTTATCGGCTTCCGTTGGCTTAGGATTAGATTCAACGGGCCCAGGGGATTTATTAGGTTTCAATTGACTCTGCTCGGCCTCAAACCTCAATTTCCCGATATTTTGTAGCAAAGTCATCGACTGACTGATATCTGGATAGGTAATACCAAGAGAGTGCGCCGTCAGGTCATCGATCTCAGCCAACGCTATCTTTGCCTGCTCTGAGGAGCGGTCGAAATGGCGAACGATCCAATCTTTGACAGCATCTAAACTATCTTTGAACAGTTTTTCATCATTCCTCAGTAGAGCAGCTCGGGTCGTTTCAAGCCGCATGACCAAAACCTGTCTTAATGCGGCGGCCTGTTCTGGAGCCAGAATGACTTCGACTGATTGCTCTGCATGCCTCACCGTAACCAATCCTTTGAGTTCGCGTAGCGCGGCGTCAACAGCGTCACCCTCCTGAGGTTGAACAGCTGGTTTTTCAGCATTCTTTTCCTTCTCATGGCTCTTTACCGTCTCTGCGCTTGGCAATACCAAAGGCAGGCCGTCGGCAAGCTTTTCAAGGTAAATTAATTTTGAAGCGATGCCGACAAAATCAGGCGCACTGAGATTCCTTAGTTGAGCCATCTCCTCAGCGAGAACAGTTCTCACTTTATAGACAGCGGGATCACCACTCTCTCTCAAGCGCTCATCGGCCGCCTGCATTGCAGCAAGAACAGATTTAACATCACCCACCAAATGCAATTTCTGGTTAGCAATACTAAGAAGATATTCAGCATCTGCGATCAAGATATCACCCCTCGTGTTATTGAGCTGGTGACGAATCGACTGAATTTCAGTTAAAACTTCAGATCGCGTTGCCTCAAGGCGGTCGTCGAATTGTCCGCCTTGTTGCGACAATAGCCTTTCGATTTTGGCATCATCCGTGGCAAGCCTGGTCTGAAGACTCGCAATTTCTGCATGAACTGAGGCCATTTCTGAGCCGGAGGCAGGGAGGGAATTGGAACTTGTTGCGGGCTTTCGCTCCTCCTGCTGCACCGCCTGTGTTTCAACTCGATCCAGCTTGGGAATTGAGGGTAAATTCGCCCGAAAGCTTTGGAGCCAGTACCATCCACCACCGGCGATCCCCGCAATCAACAGCAGCATGAAATAACCGAAAAACCCACGTTTTCGCTTCTTGGGAACCTCATCGAGATCGTTGACCGTTACCGATGAAGGTTGTGTCTGCTCATCCTCAGACGGGTTAACCGTTGAATCATTAGAAACGTCGGGGTGCACTTCTGCTGGATCTTGGTTCACGTTTTCTTCTCCCAACGGTTGCATTGGCTCTTTATCCTGTAGATTGTCTTCCTGGACTTCCAATGGCACATTAATTCCCACTGTATCTGTTTTTAGAGTTGTTGCGCTTTCGAGCGTGCTTTCACTTGGCGGGCTCGTATCCACACCCAAAAACTTTGGGGTCTCAGGAGGCTCTTCATTGATGCGCTTGGGACACATTGCTTCGATGACATCAATTAAGCCGTCATCACCTGGGACCTTTGAAACGCCAACACTTGACCAGCCCTCTTGCCGAGCCAAACTCGCGATACGATCCCCCATGACCACAACAGGGGTAGTCAACGCATGGGGCAAGAAGCCTGAGGCCCTAGCCAAATAAGTTAAGCGACTCAGTGCCTCCCCACTAGTAACTACGACACAATCTATCCGACCGGCCTGCCATTCTTCAAGCGTATCCTGGAATGCCTCAAGGGGAATGGCGACTCTTCGGTAGACCTCAGCATAGACAATTTCGGCGCCCCGAAGTCTGAGGGTTTCAGCCAAATGCTCTCGCCCCCCAGCTCCTCGAACAATCAACATCCTTTGCCCCAGGACATTCTGGAACAGATCTTCTGCCAGCAATGCTTCAGAATTTGAACCATTCGATGGGATTAAATCGACCCTGAGGCCCTGCAACCTCAACTCCTGTGCCGTCGCATCACCAATCGCAGCAATACGACAACCCCCACTGGATACCCGCTGTGAGAGCTGAGGATCGATTTTGCAAGCGTATCGAACAGCATTCGCACTAATAAAAATCAACCAACTCCAGTCACTTATCTGGGCTAGCAGCGCTGCGGGTATTGAATCACTCTCAGGAGGCTGAATCTCGAACAGCGGCTGAGTTGTTGCGGTTCCGCCCCTCGCCTCAACCTTTGAGGCCAACGCATCGGCCTGACCCACGGGTCGAGTAATGAGCACTCTCCGTCCTAAGAGCGGAAGATCATAATCAGTGTCGTTAGCCATAGAGCTCCGAAAGAATCCGATCAGCACCCAAAGAAAGAAGACGATCGGCCAAAGCGATGCCGAGTTGCTCTGCCTCGATCGAGGGGCCTTCTATTTCACTCTCCACAACCGGCCTGCCCAGTGGGCTCGCAACCATTCCCTTGAGCTTTATTGTGTCACCAACAAGTTCAGCATACCCTCCAATCGGAACCTGGCAGCCCCCATTCAATCGATGATTAAAGGCCCGCTCAGCAATCACACAAATTGCGGTAGGCTCATGATGAAGCACACGAATCAATTCCCGAACTCTGGAGTCAGAGGACCTGCATTCGATCCCGATTGCGCCTTGGCCAACCGCCGGTAGACTTTGACTCGTGGATAAAAATTGTTTGACCCGATAGCCAAGACCCAACCGCTTTAAACCTGCAGCCGCTAATACGATTGCATCCATGTTTTCGGAGTTCAACTTGTCCAACCTCGTCCCCACATTGCCTCGCAACGTGACCGTGCGACAATCGGGCAACAAACGTTTAAGTTGAGATTGACGCCTCAAGCTTGAGGTCCCGATCACAGCGTTGCTAGGGAGGCTCTCCAAGGCATCATAAAGATTAGAGACAAGCGCGTCCCTTGGATCTTCACGCTCCAAAATGGCATCGAGAATCAAGCCTTCAGGCAATTCGGATGGCACGTCTTTCATGGAGTGCACCGCAAGGTCGGCCTTATCCTCAAGAAGCCCCTGCTCGAGTTCTTTTACGAACAGACCCTTTCCACCCAGCTTGGCGAGTGGAGCGTCAAGAATTTTGTCACCCTGCGTCACCATTTTGACCAACTCGACCTCTTGGCCTAGATGATGCCTCTTCAATAGCTCCGCCACGTGCTCGGCTTGCCAAAGAGCAAGAGGGCTTTGTCGAGTTGCAATCCGAATGGGACGGGACACGGTCAAAATCCTGTTAGTTTTACTCAGGCTAGTTTAACAGATGATTTCCAGCGCTTTATCTCTCATCCGCTTCAATCCTTCGCGCTTCAAGCCTCAATGTCATTGCCGATAGCGCGCCCGCTTTAGTATCCTTCCCAGTTTAAACAAAAGCACCGATCCGCCTCATGGACGAACACTACAAGCCATCCGAAATTGAACCTCTTGCCCAGAAGAAATGGGAGGAGCTTGGCGTCTTTGAATCCACCGAGGATACCTCCAAGGAGAAATACTACTGCCTCTCCATGTTCCCCTACCCAAGTGGCCGCCTGCACATGGGGCACGTTCGCAACTACACCATCGGGGATGTGATTGCCCGCTACCAAAGAATGCTAGGTAAAAATGTACTCCAGCCTATGGGTTGGGACGCCTTCGGCTTACCCGCCGAAAATGCGGCAATGGGAAAAGGGGTGCACCCTGCAGACTGGACCTATGAAAACGTCCGGTACATGAAAAAGCAACTCAAGGAATTGGGCTTTGGCTATGACTGGAAACGAGAGGTAACAACCTGCTCTCCTGAATACTACCGTTGGGAGCAATGGTTTTTTCTCAAATTGCTCGAGAAAGATCTGGTCTATAAGAAAACGTCTCCTGTCAACTGGTGCCCCCATGACAATACGGTGCTTGCAAATGAGCAAGTGATAGAAGGATGCTGCTGGAGATGTGACACCCCGGTAGTCCGCAAAGAGATTTCTCAGTGGTTCATGAGAATTACCGCCTATGCAGAAGAGCTGCTCAGCGAACTGGACAGCCTCAAGGGTTGGCCAGAACAAGTCAGAACCATGCAAGCCAATTGGATTGGAAAAAGCTTTGGTGTCCGTTTTGGATTTGAGGTTGTCATTGACGGGAATCCCGAAAAGCTCTGGGTCTACACCACGCGCGCAGATACCATTATGGGCGTCACATTCTGCGCGGTAGCACCCGAACACGCCGTAGCCCAATACGCCGCCAGTCAGAATCCAAAGCTTGCAGAGTTCATCCGCGAGTGTGAACAAAATGGGACCGCAGAAGCTGATGTAGCCACAATGGAAAAAAGGGGCATGGATA
>CAYFLM010000028.1:0-17456 GCA_964343925.1 uncultured Methylococcus sp. | reverse complement strand
CAACGTGACCAATCGTTCCGACGTTTACGTGCGGCTTAGTGCGACTAAATTTTTCTTTAGACATCCGCCAATACCCCTAAAATAACAAGTTAAAATTGCCCAACAATGACTGGAGCCCATAACCGGACTTGAACCGGTGACCTCTTCCTTACCAAGGAAGTGCTCTACCGACTGAGCTATATGGGCAAAACTCTAAATTTGGAGCGGGTAGCGGGAATCGAACCCGCGCCATCAGCTTGGAAGGCTGAGGTTCTACCATTGAACTACACCCGCCAAGGTAAAACCGCCCGAATGGTGGAGGGGGAAGGATTCGAACCTTCGAAGGCTGAGCCGTCAGATTTACAGTCTGATCCCTTTGACCGCTCGGGAACCCCTCCAATCGGGTTAGCAGGCGATTATTTATCAACATGCAACCGCCCGTCAACTTTTTTCTATTTTTTATTTCCAGTATGCAAGCCCGCGATGACGCTCTGAAGGTCCTTACCTTCGGCTAAAGAGACGATTTTGGGCAATGTATCCGCGATAGCTTGATTGATTTGGTCACGCTCAGCCTTACCTGGCTCACCGAGAACATAATCAACGACTTGCGACTTCTCTCCAGGATGACCTATCCCAAGACGCAGCCTCAAAAAATCCGGCGTTCCCAACACGGAGATGATATCTCTCAAGCCATTGTGCCCCCCATGTCCGCCCGCTTTCTTCAGCTTGACATCCCCAGGCGAAAGATCCAACTCATCGTGAACAACCAAGATCTCTGTAAGCGGGATTTTGAAGTACTGGCTAACCAGACGGATGGGTCCACCACTTCGGTTCATGTAGGTCATCGGTTTGAGCAACCACAGGTCCAGACCTGGCCTCTCAATTCGCGCAAGCTCTCCGCCAAAACGGGACTCCGGCTTGAATCTCGCCCCATAACCATTTGCCAACTCGTCCAAAAACCAAAACCCGGCGTTATGCCGGGTTTTTTCATATCGTGATGTGGGGTTTCCCAGCCCTGCGATCAGCATTTGCCACTCCCAGAGCCGGACACCATCATCGACTTAGGCCTCAGCTTCTTCAGATGCAACAGAGACTTTCGGCGCCTGAACACTGGCCACAACCTGATCATGATCAGCGCCATGGAGCAATTCGATGATTTCAACACCGGCAGGTAGCTTGAGATCAGAAAGGTGAACGGACTGACCTATCTCAACCTTTGCCATATCCACTTCAATGAACTCTGGTAGACGCGCAGGCAGGCAGACCACCTCTACATCCACCAAGTTGTGCGTGATCACGCCGCCCTTCTTCGCACCAACCGAAGTTTCCTGATTAGTGAAATGGAGCGGTACATGAACCCGAACCTTGCTGGATTCGCTGACTCGCTGGAAGTCCATGTGCATAATGATCGGGCGGCTGGGATGACGCTGAATATCTTTCAGAATGGCCGTCTCCTCTTTGCCTCCGAACTTCAACGTCAAAATGTGCGAGTAGGTCGCATCATTCTCTAGCGCTTTGATCACCTTGTTGTGCTCAAAAACGAGACTCACAGGCTCTGCCCCCGCGCCATACAGTACGGCAGGAATCTTTCCCTCTACGCGCAAACGCCGCGCATCACCACGCCCAACGTGGGCCCGAACTTCCGCATCAAATACAAAACTGCTTGCCATCTTTATCTCCAAATACTCTGAGCAGTGTTAAAAAAAGGCCGCTTAATCGACGTACATCGAACTTACTGATTCACCGACGGCCATCCGACGAATCGTTTCCGCTAGCATCTCAGCCACGCTGAGCTGCCTAATCTTGTTGCAGTGTCTTGCTTCATCGCTGAGCAAGATCGTGTCCGTAACCACCAACTCATCCAAAACAGAGGCATTCAGATTTGCAATGGCTTTCCCGGATAGAACAGGATGGGTGCAATAAGCCACCACCCTCAGCGCTCCATTTGCCTTGAGGGCATCCGCCGCCTTGCACAGCGTTCCCGCGGTATCCACCAGGTCATCAACCATGATGCAGGTCTTGCCCCTGACGTCGCCGATGATATTCATAACCTTGGCCTCATTGGCCTTTGGTCTTCTCTTATCAATGATCGCCAACTCAGCGTCATCCAGCCTTTTAGCCAGCGCGCGGGCCCTTACAACCCCCCCCACATCAGGAGACACCACCATCAATTTCGAATACTGCTGCCGCCATACATCACCCAGAAGTATTGGCGAGGCATACACATTATCGACAGGGACATCAAAAAATCCCTGTATCTGATCTGCGTGCAGATCAACCGTCAAAACCCTATCCGCACCCGCTGCACAAATCATCTTTGCCGCCAGTTTTGCAGCAATTGGCACGCGCGCCGAGCGGATCCTTCTGTCCTGCCTCGAATAACCGTAATAGGGCATCACCGCAGTTATTACCGAAGCCGACGACCGACGAAAGGCATCGATCATCACCAACAGCTCCATCAGATTCTCATTCACTGGAGAACAGGTGGGCTGAATGATGTATACCTCACGATTACGGACGTTTTCCTCAATTTCGTAGGAAATTTCGCCGTCTGAGAATCGCCCTATGGTCGCCATGCCAAGTCGCATATTCAACGCACGAACAATCCCCTCGGCTAGAGGAAGGTTGGCGTTGCCGGCAAAAATCATAAAAGCGGCGTCAGTCATGCAGACGGCTCCACCATAGATTACTTTTTGGTGTGAATGGCTGGGGCGCCAGGATTCGAACCTGGGCATGCCGGGATCAAAACCCGGTGCCTTACCGCTTGGCTACGCCCCAATAAACTTTAGGTCAACTTGCAAGGTCGATCATGTGATGAACCGGCGAGACATTCAGTCCGCGCGTGGTGAAGCACTTCCACCTTGCCGCCAAGGTCTCATTGACAAGCCTCGCATCGTTTTCATTGTCAAACTCGGCGAATACACATGCTCCAGTACCCGTCAGATAGGGGCGAGCATACTGAGAAAGCTCGTCCATCGCCGACTTCACTTCGGGATATAGTCGCTGTACAACAGGAAGACAATGGTTTTCCCGCTGACCCGCGAGAAAGTCGCGTATTGTGATGTTTGAATTATTGCGTGTCAAATCTTCAGCCGTAAAAATCTGGGCTGTTGGGACGTGGCAAGGAGGAACGACGACCACATACCAAGGCTCAGGTAGATCCAGATAAGTGAGGTGCTCTCCAACACCCTCGGCCCAGGAAGCTCGCCCTTCTACAAAAATGGGAACATCCGCGCCCAAAGCCAAACCCATGGGTTTGAGTTCCGCTACCGACAGCCCCGTGCCCCATAGGTAGTTCAATCCCAAAAGCGTTGTAGCCGCATCCGAACTGCCACCTCCCAGACCACCCCCCATCGGGAGACGCTTTTCGACTTCGATTGTGACGCCCGATGCAGTCCCTGTAGCCTGCTGTAAAGCTCTTGCGGCTCGGACCGTCAAATCCCCTTCAGCAGGCACGCCCGGAAGAGGATTAACCAGTACGATTTGCCCATCACCTCTCAAAGTGAAGGTAATCCAATCACACTCATCAATGAACTGAAAAACCGTCTGCAGCAGATGGTAGCCATCCGGTCTTCGCCCAACAATTCGAAGGGTTAAATTCAGCTTTGCTGGTGCCGGCAGCCGTATTCTTTCATTTTTCATGTGCTTTTTCCCCAACCGACCATCGGTCTACAACAATCTTCAATTGAATCTCGCCGCGGCTGATTTTTAGTTTAGCTGGAAGGCTCCAACCGTTTTCGCGTTCCTGTTGAATCACCTCGACGATCCAACCCTCCTGATCAAACCCTCCGATCCGAGTGGAATCTCCGCCAAGATCCTTATTCGATAGGTTTGGGTTTGCTGCCCCCATAATCCAGAAACGTAAACTCTCGAGGGGAACATAAAAACCCAGCCGCTGTCGCAACAGCTCCGCGGGATTTCTAGACAGCTCGGTTTTTCCGTCCCCTTCATTCACATAAATGAGATCCTTCTGGACGATAATTGAAATGAGCCCCTGACTGAGAGGACCTGAAATTCTCAGCCGGTCCTGCTCGTGGTCATGCTCCCAATTGAGATTGGCTTGCCATGCATTTTTTCCAGCATGAACACCCAAACGCCCCTCCATAGCCCAAACGGGCTGTTGTTGGGGTTGATTCCCTAGATTGTCGAGCTGCTTTTGATCGGTAGCACAGCCCGCCAGCATCAGTAAGCAAAGAAAAGTCCTGAAAAGAGCCACCTCAACGCCCCCCAGTGGCAAACGCTTCCGGATATTTCTCCCTAACTCGCTTCATATCATCCTGATCTGGGTTGAGTTTCATGCCCTCACTCCAGACCTTACGGGCCTCTCCTTTTTGACCATTAATCCAAAGCACCTCACCGAGATGGGCTGCGATCTCTGGGTCCCGAAAAGTTGAGAAGGCCCTCTTGAGATACGTCTGTGATTCGGCCAGATCTCCCTTGCGATAGAGAACCCATCCGTAGCTATCCAGGATAGCCGCATCGTTAGGCTTCTGATCCAAGGCCTTCTTGATGTATCCCATAGCCTCATCAAGACGATCCGAGCCATGATCGGCTAAAGAAAAACCCAAAGCATTGAGCGCAGCAGGATCATCAGGCTTTTGATCAAGCAGCTTTCGAAGATCTGATTCAAGCACATCCAACTTACCCAACTGTTCGGCAATGAGTGCGCGCGAATAGAGAAGCTCCGGCTGTGTGGGCATGGCATCAAGCGCCCGGCTCAGGATTTCAAAGGCCCGTTGAGTTTCACCTCGCCTTGCATAGGTTTCAGCCTCGAGCATGTATAGACGGAGCGCCTCAGCCGGATAGGCCTGCCTCATGGCATCTAACCGCTCACCAACCTCCGCAAAACGCCCGAGATTCATGAGTGTCGATACGGAATTCAAGTTGGCCTCAAATTGTAACGGGCCCTTCGGAATACTGTCGAACCGCTCTAGAGCACTCTCAAACAACCCCTGTCGACCATCGATAATGCCGAGAGAGTAGTTCGCTTGAATCTGGTAACGGGGGTCATCACTTAAGGCTAAAAAGCTGTTTCGTGCCCGATCAAACTCCCCAAGCTCCATCCAAACCGATGCCAGAGCAAATTGAGCTTCTCGATTATTCGCATCTTTCCTGACGATTCGGTCTAGCTCCTTTTCTGCGCCCTTGAAGTTCCGAGTTTTTGCCAAGAGCTGCGCATAGACCAGACGTAGGTGATCATCTTTGGGGTTTATTTTGAGCGCTCGCTCAATCGAAGTCTTTGCAGAGTCCGCATCACCCCCTTGGGCGACAATTTGGGCACGAACCATTTCGGCGCGAGGCCAGGAGGGCTTCAATGCCAAAGCCTTGTTGGTCTCACTCACAGCGACATCCAGCGCACCCTTACTCATCGCCAACATCGCATAGGCCAAGTGGACTTCAGGGGCTTTAGGGTGCGAGGCGGATAGGTTTTTAAAGGCCTCCAGTCCCTGATCTCTGGGCACCTCAAGATCGAACCACTTCACAATTTCGATCATCGTGTTCTCAAGCTCAGGATCCTTAATACGAACTAGGTCATCAAAGGCAGCTGAGGCTTCCTGAGGCTTTCCGTCTCGCATCATCAACATCAGCAAGATCCGGTGGGCAGCGAGATTGTTCGGGGACTGTTTTATCCAAAGATTAACGGCAGCAAGCGACTTCTCAGAACTTTTGGTGAAAAGGGCGATCTGGGTTGCACGTTCCGCTACCTTAGGGTCGTGGCTTCTTTTGGAAACCTCGAGATAGTTGTCCAAAGCCTCTTCGTAGTGCCCCCTTTGTCCGGCTATTTCAGCCGTGAGAACCAAATAAATTGAATCCGCAATATCACCGAGGGGCTTCGCAGAAGCCGAGTATTCACGCTCTTCCGCCTCATCACTTCCGCTTGACGACGGAACACCGGCGCAACCCGTTGCCCAAAGACAACCCACAACAAACCAACCCAAGAGTCTTATCAGCACAAACTGTGTCCTTATAATTTTAGGGGAATCGCAAATGGCTCCTTAGCCACCTATTTAGCTATTTTCTTGTCCATTTTTCCCGCTCGCGGGTTAAGCTTGAGGACATAACCAGATGTATTGATTTGGCCAAGACCTAAGGTTTTACTTAAAATCACGCACGAGTCAGAAAATCCGGACGCCGAATGGCCATCATCACATTAGGATTAAATCACAACAGTGCGCCGCTTTCGATCCGCGAACGACTGGTTTTTCCTGCAGAAAGCATCGTAGAGTCTCTCAAGGCAATGAAGGGGCTTAATGGGATCGAAGAAGCCGCTATTTTGTCCACATGCAATCGGACAGAATTTTATTGCGGCAGTTCATCCCTGGATAAGGAAGTACTGCTCCAATGGATCGGCAACACTCAACAACTGGAGCCTGATGTATTCAGGTCCTACGTCTACACCCACCTGGAACAGGCGACCATCCGTCATATGTTCAGAGTGGCATCGGGACTCGATTCGATGGTGCTGGGCGAGCCTCAAATTCTTGGCCAAATGAAAATGGCCTATCAGGCCGCTACCGAAGCAGGTACGCTCGGCAAAAATTTGAGCAAACTCTTTCAGCACACCTTCTCGGCCGCTAAAAAAGTTCGAACGGACACGGCAATTGGCTCAAGCCCAGTATCGGTAGCATTTGCCGCAGTTTCGCTTGCCAAAAGAATTTTCGAGAACCTCTCTGAACAGACCGCCATTTTAATTGGTGCAGGAGAAACCATAGAACTGGCCGCAAGACACCTCACGGAAAATAAAATTGGTGAACTGATTATTGCCAACCGTACCTACGATAGAGCTCATGCACTGGCTCAGCGATTCAACGGATTTGCCATCTCATTGCCTGAGCTTCCCAAGCACCTCGCCAAAGCCGATATCGTGGTTTCATCGACCGCTAGCCCTCTACCCATTCTGGGCAAAGGCGGCGTTGAAAGCGCACTCAAGGCGAGACGTCACAAGCCCATGTTCATGGTCGATCTTGCGGTGCCCCGAGACATAGAGCCTGAAGTCGAACAACTGCCAGACGTATACCTTTACACGGTTGATGACCTTCGAAATACGATTGAGGAAAACCTAAAATCGAGACAGGAGGCCGCTAAACAGGCAGAGGAAATCATTGATCTCGAGGTCGCTCATTTTCTGGACTGGCTTCGGGCACAGAATGCCGTGGACACGATTCAAGCATTTAGAAATCAGGCAGACCAGTTTCGCCAAGATGTACTCGTAAAGGCTCAACAAAGCCTCAAAAATGGTGCCGCCCCTGAGGAAGTGCTTGAAATCCTGTCCAAACAACTCACAAACAAACTCACTCACACCCCCAGCCTACAACTCAAAAATGCAGGCGCCTATGAACGACACGACCTGATTGCAGCCGCTCGTGAATTGTTCCAACTCAAAGAAACACCCTAAATCCAGTGAAACCCTCCATTGCGCAAAAATTAGAACTCCTCTGTCACCGCTTCGAGGAGATCACCGCTCTTTTGGCGGACGCTGAAACCCAGACTGACCAGGACCGATTCCGGTCTCTGAGTCGCGAGTATGCCCAGATCAATCCGGTCGTCACATCATTCAAGGAGTATCTTTCGGTCAATGATGAACTTGAGTTCGCTCAAAATCTCCTGACTGACGCGGATCCAGAGGTTCAGGCGATGGCGAAGGAGGAAATTGGCGAGGCTGAGCAGAGGAAATCGTCTCTGGAGCAGACACTTCAGCTCATGCTACTCCCCAAGGATCCGAACGATGAACGCAACATCTTTCTTGAAATTAGGGCAGGCACCGGTGGGGCGGAAGCTGCGCTATTCGCGGCGGACCTTTATCGCATGTATCTTCGCTACGCCGAAAAAAAAGGCTGGCAAACCGAAGTTATGAGCGAAAGCGAGGGCGAACTGGGTGGATACAAGGAAATCATTGTGAGGGTGAGCGGTCGAGACGTTTATTCTCAGCTCAAATTTGAATCCGGTACACATCGCGTGCAAAGGGTTCCAGACACCGAAACACAGGGACGAATCCATACATCGGCCTGTACGGTTGCCATTCTCCCGGAAGTTGAGGAGGTCGAATTCAATATCAATCCGTCGGACCTCAAAATTGATACCTATCGGGCTTCCGGTGCGGGCGGTCAGCACGTCAACAAGACTGAATCCGCGATTCGTATCACCCACCTTCCAACGGGTGTAGTCGTTGAGTGTCAGGATGAGCGCTCTCAACATAAGAACCGGGCCCGGGCGATGTCTCTGCTGCAGTCACGAATTCTATCTGCGGAACAGGACAAACAATCGAAGGAAATAGCCGCCAACAGAAAGCTACAAGTTGGCAGCGGCGATCGCTCTGAACGCATCCGAACATACAACTTTCCTCAGGGAAGACTGACTGACCATCGGATTAATCTAACCTTGTATCGGCTTGAGAGCATTATGGAAGGGGATCTTGATCAGGTCGTTGAGCCGCTGGTCAGTGAGCATCAGGCCGAATTGCTGGCTCAGTTCTCGGACGACTGATGTGTCCGAAACCATTGCGGAAGCATTAGATGAGGGGGAACGGCGCTTAGCTGAGACGCTCTCGACATCTCGACTCGAAGCGGAGTGTCTCCTGACGCACGTCATCAAAAAATCAAGAAGTTATCTGCGTGCCTGGTCGGAAAACCCTATTCAAGCGAGTGACCGAAATCAATACCTAAAACTTATTGAGCAAAGAGCCGCAGGGATCCCTTTGGCATATCTTCTGGGCTACCGAGAATTCTGGTCCCGATCTTTTAAAGTCGATGAAAACGTCCTGATTCCACGCGCTGAAACTGAAGTTCTGATGGAGCAGGCCCTAGAACGCATCAACGCTGAAACCCGTGGCGTAATGGAGTTAGGGATTGGAAGCGGTGCATTGGTGATCAGTCTCGCCCTCGAGCGCCCCGGAATTCAATTTATAGGCACCGACCTCTCAAGTGGCGCACTCAAGGTAAGCGAGGAGAACCTGAGGCTGCACAGCGTTTCCAACGTCTCGCTCAGGCAAGGTCATTGGTTTGAAGCTATCACAGAACAAGAGTTTTTCGATCTCATCATCAGTAACCCTCCCTACATCAGGGAGGACGATCCGCATGTCGGCATGGGGGACCTAAGATTTGAGCCCAAAAGCGCCCTGATCTCAGGCCCGATAGGGCTTGAAGACATTGAAAGCATTGTGATGGCTGCGCCACGACATCTTCATCCCGGAGGCGCCTTGCTTCTGGAGCACGGACACGATCAGTCAGAGGCCGTTACAGAGCTTTTCCGGAAACATGGATTCACTCAAATCAATTGTCACCCGGACCTTTTGGGCCACAACAGAGTAGTCTCCGGCGTCTGGTCCTAAGAGAGTGAGTCGCCTCTAGCTCAACCGTTCGTGAAGTGGGCTTTTCCTCGGGAAATGAGCCTTGAGAAACTCCATTTGATCACTGAGCACCTTCCTTCCCTGTAAATAGACATATTCCGCATGGGTCGGTGTGAAGGGGATGGCGAGTAATTGCATCCCGGCCTGCTCCGGTGTCCGCCCAGCCTTGCGATTGTTGCAGCGCTTACAGGCGGTGACCACATTAACCCATGCATTCGCACCACCGTGGCTCAATGGCGTAATGTGGTCTCTTGAAAGATCTGAATGATGAAATTGGAAGCCACAATAGAGACAGAGATTGTTATCGCGCCTGAAGAGCGCTGCATTGTTGAGTGGCGGGGTATATCGTCGATCAGGATTTTTAAATCCTTTGTGGTTGCTAGAGGTTGCGATGATGGAGTTGACTTCAATCCGGCTAGGAGCGCCAGTCTTCGCATTGATTCCCCCGTGGAGGGTATAAATCTGAGTACCGCACGTGTATGCCACGATGCCTAGGTGATACAGTTTGGCTACGTCCTGATAACCGAGCCACTCCAAAGGCATGCCTGATGCATCAGTTCTGAGTACCTGAAGATGACTAAAGACCATGAATTTGCCTCCTCATGACTTTTAACCTCCAAAACGCTAAACGCTTACGCAGATTTGCGGCAAGTGTATAAAAAATTGGATCAAACTGAAAAGAATGTTCTCTTCGTTCTTTTCATGCGCCTCTTAACCCAACGGCTCAGCCCGACTCATTTGCCTCCATGCACGAAATTTTAAAAGTCGCTCTGAACCTTCCCCTTCAACGTCTCTTCGACTACCTACCTCCCGAACATGAACACGATTTAACGCTTCAGAATGGTTTGCGCGTGCGCGTGCCTTTTGGCAATGGTACGAAGTTGGGGATCATTGTGGGACGAGACAATCACTCGGAAATCCCGCTCAATAAATTAAAACGCATCACAGGCGTTATCGATGAGGAACCCAGCTGTTCAGAACGTGATCTCGCCTTTATTGACTGGGTGAGCCGTTATTATCACCATCCCATCGGCGAAGTTCTGGAGTCCGCCCTTGGATTTCAATCTGCGTATGATCAGCGCTCGAGTGCTGAAAAGATGCTCATCCTTCGGGAGAAGCAGGACTCTGACCGCCCAGCATCTTTGAGGAATGCACCAAAACAGCTCGAACTACTGACCAGGATACAAACCCAGCTTCGAGTCCCTTTAGCAGAGCTTGATGGCTCACAGAAGCAAGCCGCTAAAGCATTGATTCAAAGAGGGCTCATTCAGGTGATTGAGCAAGAAACTCCTAAGACTCAAGTCTCGACTCAACCTAACCTCCCCCATCACGCGCTGAACTCTGATCAATCGGTTGCCATCAAAGCCATCCTGAAAGCACTCCAAACCTTCAGGGTCTTCCTACTACAAGGTGTTACAGGAAGTGGCAAAACTGAAATATACATGCATGCGGCGCGGGAGGTTCTGAGCCGGGGTCGTCAGGTGCTCATTTTGATTCCGGAAATCAACTTGACCCCACAAACTCTAAGCCGGTTTGAACAGTTTTTAGGTCAACCCATCGCGGCTTTCCATTCAGCACTCACTCAAACCGCTCGCTGCAAGTCCAGATTGGGCTTTCGTACCGGGGAAACATCTATTCTGATTGGTACTCGTTCAGCTGCACTTCTTCCCGCACGCAATCTCGGCATGATTATCCTGGATGAGGAGCATGATGCCTCCTTCAAACAACAAGAGGGGTTTCGATTTTCAGCAAGAGATATCTCTGTGATGCGGGGAAGGATGGAAAACATACCGGTCGTCATGGGCTCGGCTACCCCTTCACTGGAAAGTCTTCATAATGCTGCACTGAACCGTTACGAACTGGTTCACCTACCCAAGCGCGCGGGTCAGGCTGAGCCGCCTATGTTTCAAGTGGTCGACATTCGTTCTCAATATCTTGAGCAAGGCTTGTCTTCCCAACTTAAACACTCCATCGCAGAAACCCTGAGTCGTAAAGAACAATCGCTCCTGTTTGTAAATCGCAGAGGTTTTGCTCCTACGTTGATTTGTAATGGGTGTGGCTGGGTCGCTGGTTGCCGACACTGCGATGCACGAATGGTGATTCATCAGGCCAGCCAGAGGCTGATTTGTCACCATTGCGGCTATGAACAAAAATTCAGCGAGACCTGCCCGAGCTGCAGAGCGACCAGCCTGACCCCTCTGGGCCAAGGCACGGAGAGAATCGAGACGACGCTCAAGCAGCTCTTCCCTGACGCGCAGATTGCTCGAATCGATCGTGATACCACCCAACGAAAAGGCGCACTAGACGCCCATTTAGCGGATATTCGGTCGGGAGATACCGACATTCTCGTGGGCACCCAAATGCTGGCTAAAGGCCACCATTTCCCCAACGTCACCCTCGTGGGAATCTTGGACGCGGACGCGGGTCTTTACAGTCTGGATTTTCGTGCGGAAGAGCGAACTGCTCAACTGATTACTCAGGTAGCCGGGCGGTGCGGTCGAGGCAATAAAAGAGGTCGCGTTATCCTTCAAACCCGTCATCCAGATCATCTGTTGATTCAACTGTTGACGCGACAGGGATACGGCGCCTTTGCCGCCAAAAACCTTGAAGATCGCAAAGCCTGCGGCCTCCCCCCCTATAGTTTTCAGGCGCTCTGGCGCGCGGATTCAAAATCACCAACCGTTGCTCAGGAAATGCTGGTGAGGGTGGCAGAAAACCCCCGAATCCGCACGATTGAACAACTTCAAATTCTAGGGCCTGCCCCCTCTCCCATGGAAAAACGTAACGGTCGCTACCGATGGCAGCTCTTACTTCAATCACCCGAGCGAAAAATCCTTCACGAAGCAGTTGTCCACATCACGTACTTTCTGAACCAATACCCCTCAAAGCCCCGGGATTTTCGCTATTCGGTCGATATTGACCCCATCGAATTGATCTGACGTTTGTTTCGTAATGTGCTCATCTTTTCTAAAAACAAACAAATCTGAAATAATGACCTTGTCGAATTCGTAGACGCTTGGGTTTTCAGTGTTTTTGCTGAGGAGATCAAGAATCCAGGTTGCAACGTATCTATAATAAAAAAACCTTAAGGGTTCGGAGGAGTAAGAGATGACTGACAGTAAGCAGGAATCGGCCGATTCAAAGAAAACGGTCAAGCCAGCCAGCAAACCAAGGAAGCGGGTAACCGCTACGACCTCAAGTAGCTCCAGTGCCCCTAGCGCACCTGTGGCTGCTGCGGCCGCACCAAAACCTGCTCAGGAACAACGTTCTGTTCTCGAGCGCATCGGTGGGGAAGAAGCGCTTGGAGCACTTGTGGATGGATTCTGTAAGCGCGTATGCGGGGATGCACGCCTGAATTATTTTCTTTTTGGAACCAACCTTGCGGAACTCTCGGGTAAGCTAAAGTGCCTTGCCGTCGGCCATTTTTCTAAATCAGACGAGGGGTCGCCTTGTTTTGCTGCGGAAAGAAAGAAGCTTCAGGAGCTCGGTCTCAAGCCCATGCACTCCGAAATCCTACTCAAGCATGTAGGAGAAACCCTCAAGTCTCTCTCGATCTCAGAAGATGCCGGGTCCCACGTGATGGAAGCCGCTGAGTCTGCGGGAAGCTTTTTGCTCGCGAGAAAAAAATAGGCCTCTTTTCTGCCGGGGAAGGACCCTCGGCAGTTCCCCTCAGCGAGCGCCGATTTCACGGCGCACGTCCTTCTTCGATCGAAACGGCCACTCGACTAAGAGCGTGACACATAGAAAGCTCGCCATAAGTGCCAAACCGCTCCATAAATCCCCTACAACACAGGACAGGATCCAACGATGGGTCATGTAAATAACCACGCCAAATAGCAAGTAGGCCGTCATCCTCAAAATAGGATAAGGGACTGGATAAAAACGACGACCCAGCCCATAAGAAATCAGACTCATGCTTGAATAGCAGACGAGCGTAGCCCAGGCAGATCCTAAGTAGCCGAGCACGGGTATCCACCAAATATTTAAGAACAAAGTCAGTACAGCGCCGAATAATGAGATAAGCGCCCCAACGCCCGTCTTGTCCGTCAATTTGTACCAAATCGAAAGATTGACATAAATACCAAGAAATAGATTGGCCAGTAATAGAATCGGAACAACATCAAGGCCCTGTCGGTATTCTGGTCCCACAAAATATTGGAAATATTCGAGAAATAAAGACACAAGCAGAAAAATGAAGACACAGAAAATCACAAAATAGCGCATGACGCTGGCATATACCGCTTTGGCATCCGCCTGTTGCGAATAGGAAAAGAAGAAGGGCTCCGCTGCATAGCGAAACGCTTGAATGAACAGGGTCATTAGAATCGAGAGCTTGTAGCAAGCCCCATAGATCCCAAGTTGCTGCAGATTAGTATTCAAGTCATTGGGCAGCCAATATTTCAGCAGCACGCGATCGAGCATTTCATTGACGATACCAGCAAACCCGATCACCACCATCGGTAGCGAATAACGAGCGATTGGGATCAGAACGGGGCCTGCCTTAAGCCAAGGCACTCCGCGGTACTGGGGTAGAAGAAGTATCCATTTGATAATCGTCGCCGTAAGGTTAGCGATGAATATGGCACTGATCCGCCAGGCATCCCCTAGCGGTACATATGCGTCAAGCGCTGGCCAAAGACCTCGCAGCACTTGTGGCCCGAGAAGGAACAGTAGGTTGAGGCCAATTGCGACAACAATCTCAGTTATTTTGATGATGACAAACCGTCCAGCCCGATCTTCTGCTCTTAGCTTTGCGAATGCGAGGGCACTGACCGCATCAATCGCCAGAATCGCACCGAAGAGCTCGACATATTCAGGATGATCGGGATAGCGAAGCCACAGAGAAAGCGGCTCCTTAGCTATAAAGATGGCACTGATGAAGAGCAGATTAAGCGTGATGACGATTACAAGAGCGGCAGCATAGGCCGCCTTGTCGCCGACTTCCTCGCGCACCCTAAACCTGAAATACCCGGTTTCAAGTCCAAAAATAAGAACGACGGCAAAGAAGCCTGCGTAAGCGTAGAATTCCGAGACGGTGCCATAACTTGCTGCTGGCAAAGTATATGTATAGAGGGGTACCAGCAGATAATTGAGAAACCGCCCAATAATACTGCTCAGACCATAGAGCGCTGTTTGAGAGGCCAGCTTTTTGAGTGGGTTCACGGGGCTCCGGAAGAACGCATGCTAATGAGGCAGGCAAGGAATGCTCTTGGGAAGACTAGCTGCGCTGCTCGTGCGCTACTATATCGTGATTGCATTCAAATATGAGTCTTTACCCGCTAGAAAATGATTGAATTCAGACAGGTCACCAAGCGTTACGATGAAAGCGGAGAGGCCCTGACCGAGGTGAGCTTTAGCATTGATCGGGGCGAAATGGCATTCCTCACCGGGCATTCCGGGGCAGGGAAAAGCACCTTACTCAGATTAATCGCATTACTGGAGCGCCCCACTCGAGGAGAAATCTATCTTGATCAGCAGCCCATACATGGTCTCTCGGTAAGAGAGATCCCCTTTCTTCGGCGAAAGCTAGGCCTGATTTTCCAGGACTTTAAATTGCTCAATGATCGAACGGTCTTCGACAATGTGGCACTCCCCTTGATGATTTCCGGTCATCATCCGACCGATATTCGGCGTCGTGTTCGGGGCGCTCTCGACAAAGTCGGTCTCCTCAAAAAGGAAAAACGCTTACCTCTCGCGCTGTCGGGTGGAGAGCAGCAGAGAGTCGGTATTGCACGAGCAATTGTTCATAAACCCCCCATCATTCTTGCAGATGAGCCCACCGGCAATCTTGACCCTGATCTCTCTGAAGAAATCATGCAGATTTTTGCTGAATTCAATGCATTAGGCGTCACCATCTTGATCGCAAGCCATGATCTTGCCCTCACGAAGCGTTTCAGCAAAAGGACGCTTACTCTTCAACATGGCAAACTCTTGTTTGGGCGGATTTAATCGATGCTGTTTTTTAGAAAAAATCGTTTTCGACAGGGTATCTTTACCCCTGAAATTCAAAGCCGTGAACCCCTCAGTGTTCGCCTTAAACTCTACTTCTCCGAACAACAAAAACTCTTCATTGCGAGCTTTTTCAGACTCTGGCAAAGACCCGTATCCAGCGCCCTGACTCTGATCGTTCTTTCGGTCGCCATTTCCTTACCCGCCAGCCTTTATGCGCTCGTTGATAATGCGAGACGGCCGCTAGAATCCCTCCATACCACGACACACCTCTCTCTCTTCCTCAAGCCTGAAATTACCAATGAGGCAGGAAGACGTATCGCCGATCACATCCGAAAAAATCCACAGGTAATGGAAATCACCCTGATGACCAAGGAACAGGGATTGGAGGAGCTGCGCGCTTATAGCGGCTTTGCTGATGCGCTTTCGGGTCTCATCACTAATCCGTTGCCTGTTGTTCTTGTCATCAAACCCGCGCAGCCCTCCTCTCATGAGCTGCATGAATTGCTAAATACGCTACGCAAGCTACCCGAGGCTGATCTCGTTCAATTCGATAGTGAATGGCTAGAAAAACTCAAAGCCATTGTGCTTATTACCGAGCGATGCCTTGAGGCTTTCAGTTTTCTTCTGGCCATTGCCGTTCTATTCATCGTGGGCAATACCATTCGTCTTGAGCTTGAAACACGACAACAGGAAATCGTAGTGGCCAGCCTTCTCGGGGGTACGGATGCTTTCATTCGACGGCCATTTCTTTTTTCTGGCATCTGGTACTCCGTCATCAGCGGTGGCATTGCTCTCTTAATATCGGATGGTCTCATCTCAGGAATCAGAACCCCAGTTGAGGGATTGGCCCAGCTTTATGGCAGCGATTTCAAGATCCACCTCATCGGATTCACTGACGGTCTCACATTGCTTGGAATTTCTGGGTTTCTTGGTATTTCCGGCTCCTGGATTGTTGTGAACGCCTACCTTCGAAGCACCCGACCTAAATAGGGAACCATTGTTAGCAGTCTCTATCTAAGAGTGCTAGACTATGCTAAGAAATATCTTTGAGGTAATTCATGACTAATGCATTGAGCCTTCCCCTGAACCTCTCAACGGGTTCTCTGGATGACTATCTTGCTTCTGTTAACCGCGTCGGCCGTCTTGATGCCGAGCAAGAGCGCGAGCTCGCCATCAGGCTTCGTGATCAAGAGGACCTTGAAGCTGCAAGGCAGCTCGTTCTCGCCAATCTCCGCTTTGTCGTTCATGTCGCCAGAGGCTACATGGGTTATGGTCTTCCATTACCTGACCTTATTCAGGAAGGAAATATCGGCCTCATGAAGGCCATCAAGCGCTATGACCCTGATGTAGGTGTTCGGCTAGTTTCATTTGCGGTGCACTGGATCAAGGCTGAAATCCACGAATACATTATCCAGAATTGGAGAATTGTTAAAATTGCGACGACGAAGGCGCAGCGTAAGCTTTTCTTCAATCTCAGAAAGTACAAACACCGCCTAGGTTGGTTAAGTCAGGATGAGGCCGTGGCCGTTGCAGAAGATCTGGGTGTGGAGCTCGACACCGTCTATGAGATGGAGAGCCGTCTCAGTGGACAAGATGTGGCATTCGATCTGTCTGATGATAGCGAGGAGAGTGATGGGCATGTGGCGGCGCCTGAACTGTTCCTTCACCACGACAACGAAGACCCATCGGAACTACTAGAAGACGACGACTGGGGACAACATAAACAAACACGTCTGATTTCGGCAATTGAAGCACTTGATGAGCGAAGCCGTGACATCGTCCGATCTCGCTGGCTTGCTGAAGAAAAGTTGACGTTACACGACTTGGCTGAGCGTTACAGCGTCTCCGCAGAGAGAATCAGACAGCTTGAGAATACGGCTATGAAGCGTATTCGAACCCACCTCGAAGCCTAATAAGGGTTTAAGGAATGAAATCGTTCGAGGTTAAACTCAAGCTGAAGGCTGAAGAGGTTGTTGCAAAGGCCAAAGCCGCGGCGAAGTCTAACGGTGTCGCCATGGAAGGTGATGATTCGAAAGGCCACTTCAATGGCCAAGGTGTCGAAGGCAACTATCATATCGAAGGGTCTACCCTTAAGATCAGCATCACCAAGAAACCTCTGATCGTGCCGTGGAGTCTTCTGGAAACCAAGATCAAGAATTTTTTTGGCTGATTTTTGGAT
>CAYFLM010000027.1:12778-17485 GCA_964343925.1 uncultured Methylococcus sp. | reverse complement strand
GTTCTCCCCGCCTTTAGCGACATTAGAATTCGAGCCCTAAGATCACGCTGATTGTGTAGAATCATCGCACTCAGTTTTAATCCTCAGTGCCTGCAGAAATGTCCAGACTCATTTCGGATCTACTCGAAGAAAATATCGGTAAGAATTTTGAGCTTCATGAGAGCCATCTCAACACCCAGATGGTTCGAGTTCTCAAAGCAATTGGCTACGATCGTGTATACACCAAAGGTATAGGACCCTATCTTTTTGATGATCAGGAAAACCGTTACCTTGATCTATTGAGTGGTTTTGGTGTCTATGCTCTTGGCCGTAATCACCCGAAAGTAATAGAAGCGCTTCAGGATGTGCTTACCGGGCAATTACCCGATATGGTTCAGATGGATGTCTCGCTTTTGAGCGGTTTATTAGCCAAGGAGATTTTGAGACGTTCGCCTAGCAAACTGCAGAAAATGTTTTTCTGCAATTCGGGTACCGAGGCTGTTGAAGCCGCGATCAAATTCGCCCGCTATACAACCAAAAAAGACAAAATCCTTTTTTGCGACCACGGCTACCACGGTTTAACCATGGGCGCACTCTCCCTGAATGGGGAAAACGTATTTAGAGAGGGATTTGGTCCTCTACTCCCAAACTGCGAATCCGTCCCCTTCAACAACCTTGAAGCGCTTGAAAATGCTTTAAGGAAAAAGGATGTTGCTGCATTTATCGTCGAACCAATTCAAGGAAAAGGCGTCAACGTACCTGATGATGACTACCTGCCTGGAGTTCAAAGACTATGCCGACAATATGGAGCGCTATTCGTAGCAGACGAGATCCAAACAGGAATCGGCCGAACCGGAAAGTTCTGGGCAATAGAACATTGGGGCGTCGAACCCGACATGATCTGTATGGCTAAAGCGCTTTCGGGAGGATTCATACCCGTTGGCGGGGTTGCTATGACGCCCGAAATCATGGATGCGGTTTTCAATCGAATGGACCGTGCCGTTGTACACGGTTCCACATTCTCCAAAAACAATATGGCTATGGCGGCGGGTCTTGCCTCACTTCAAGTACTTGAAGAAGAAAAGCTCGTTGAGAATGCTGAAGTAATCGGCAATGAAATCATGGCCGGCCTTGGGGCTCAAGTGGAAAAGTATGAACTCTTTAAGGCGGTTAGAGGCAAAGGACTTATGATCGCCATTGAATTCGGCTCACCCAAGAGCCTTTCTCTAAAGGCCGCATGGGGCATGCTCGAAACAGCGAACAAAGGCCTCTTCAGCCAGATGATTACCATCCCCTTGTTTAAAAACCACAGGATTTTGAGCCAAGTAGCTGGACATGGCATGAATGTGGTGAAATTCCTTCCGCCATTGGTTATCGGCGCTAGCGACAGAGACTGGATACTGAGCGCGATGGATGATGTCGTTGCGGACTGCCATAAAGTCCCAGGAGCAATTTGGGATCTTGGAAAGACCTTAACCGGTCATGCGTTGAAATCAAAGGCAGGCAGCTAAACCTGTCGCCAATAGATTAAGTTGAGCGATGAAAACAAGTAAAACTCCGACATTAATACCGGTCCTCGCAAGTCTGCTATTGATCCTCCTCCAATTCCTTTCTTCAACTACAGCGTGGAGCCATGCTGTAGTTACTGCTTCCTCTCTGGCCAACAATCCCGTTAAACCCGGACACGCAACAACAATCGAATTAATGTTCAACTCGAAGGTTGAGCTCTCGCTATCCAAAGTTTTCTTGGTAAATGATCGGGAGGAGTTCACTCAGGTTCAGATTGCCCATGGAAAAAAACCCGGGGAACTTTATGTAAAGCTTCCTGAGCTTTCATCAGGCAGCTATGCGATTAAATATAAAGTCTTCGCCGCTGACGGACATTTGACCGAAAGCACTATCCGCTTCCGCGTGGAACCTTAAGGGAGATACGCGTATGTACATGCAAGGTTTGGCCAATTTCATTGATGATTTTCTAGGTGGTTTGATCCTCATTTCTTTTGCCATGGTGATAGGTGGCATTGTCTGGTCTGTCTTTGTATTGAAGTGTTGGGGTAGTGCAAAAGCCGACCCAACCCTTGCTAAACGATCAGCCAAAATCATTCGGAATTCTGCGATAGGTCTTGTAGTAATGCAGGGTCTCAAATTGCTAATCAAAGGTTTGGTCCTTTTTGGGGTACTTGGCGAGCTTCCGATTCTTGACTACATCTCCACTGTCCAATTCAAAGCCGGATTTATCCGACTCATTCTTGCCTTGGTTGTCATTCAACAATCTTCCGCACTAGTGAGAAATCCGTCCTGCCCTAAAACTTGGATAAGACTGTCTGTTGTCTCAATCCCTCTGGTGCTTGCCGGTGCATGGCTCGTACATGCGGTTGGACGCTTCGATGATCGGTTGACTCTGATGGGACTTACGGTCCTTCATCAGTTCGCCGCAGCGATATGGTTTGGGGGTGTTGCACAGCTAGTCAGTCTTTGGCAGCTTTCGCGAAATAACGAGGCTGCTAAAGATTTCTGGCGTACCGCGCTTCTGCGATTTGCGAAACTCGGGGTCATCGCGGTTATAGCCCTGCTCATCACTGGTTTACCCTTGGCGTATAAGTACGTCGCATCTTGGACAGGACTTTTTGGGACTGGCTATGGAAGTCTGGTGCTGACAAAAAGTGCGCTTCTTCTGATTGCCGTGGGTTTTGCTGCCGCTAATCACCTTGCGGTTAAGCGGTCAAAGAACTTACGGCAAGGCGACCTAATCTACACGAAAGTGCCCAGTTTTATTGAAGCCGAATCCTTCATCCTAATCGGGATACTTTTTGTCGCTGCCACATTATCTTCACAACCTCCCTCGGAAGACATTGCAGATAACCCGCAGCTAACGGCCAGTATTCCTGAAGTGGTCTACATGTTCACTCCACGAGTGCCTAAAATTGAATCACCCTCTCATGCTGATCTTATTGCGGGTGAGGCAGGTCGGGTTGCTGTAGTTAACAAAATTCCATCTGTAGCAGCAAAGGAATGGTCTGACTACAATCATAACGTCGCAGGGATATTTCTCACCGTGATGTGCATTTTTGCGCTCATCTCCTATATCCCCTCTCGTGCGGTTGGATGGGCTAATTATTGGCCGATAGGATTTGTCGGGCTAGGTGTATTTCTATTTTTCAGGAGTGATGCCGAAACCTGGCCCCTGGGTCCCATTGGATTCTGGGAGAGCACATTCAAGAATGGGGAGGTTTTTCAGCACCGAATCGCAACATTGCTTACGTTGATTCTCGGAATCTTAGAAATTAGAGCTCGCACGGGTATTGGATCACCGAGAAGCCGGTATCTTTTCCCGATACTTTGCGCATTTGGAGGAATTCTGCTTCTAACGCATGCCCATGCAGAATTTGAGCTAAAGACGGAATATCTGATCCAGTCCACTCATGTGACCATGGGACTTCTGGCTATGATTATTGCCTCCGGCCGCTGGCTTGAATTAAGACTTACGCACTATCAACCTGGCTATCATTCCGCATGGGGAGATGATGGGATTGGCAGCTTGTCAGGCATTGTTTCGATTCTGGCTATGCTCATGATTGGCGTAATCATGATGTTTTATCTTGAGCCTTTGGTTTGACATCTTAGGGTCTTACTGATGCCTATTACTCATGGGAATGAATATGTAAACTGGCTCAGGCAATCTGCACCCTACATCAACGCTCACCGGGGTAAGACTTTCGTAGTCTACTTTGGAGGCGAAGCAATTATAGACCCCTATTTTTCCGAACTACTTCACGACCTAGCGCTACTGAATTGTCTTGGGATTCGTCTGGTCATCGTTCATGGAATCAGGCCACAAATAGACCAACGAATTCACTCAAATGGATCCAAAGCGGCCTACTCTAATGGCTTGCGAATCACGGACGCGCTTGCCCTGGATGCAGTAAAGGAAGCCGCGGGTACTGCTAGGGTCGAAATTGAGGCTATCCTCTCCATGGGGCTTGCCGGCTCGCCCTTGGCTGGCGCTCAAATTAGAGTCACTTCTGCTAATTTCATTACTGCTAAGCCTGTTGGCGTCAGAGACGGTATTGATTTTCAGCATACCGGGGAGGTGCGTCGAGTCGATGTGGACGGTATTCGCTCAGCGCTGGATCGTGAAGATATCGTTTTGCTCTCCGCGGTCGGTTATTCGCCTTCAGGTGAAATCTTTAACCTCAGGTCAGAGGAGGTCGCAACTGCCACAGCTATAGCTCTAAAGGCCGATAAGCTTATTTTTCTGACTGAAGCCCCTGTTCAACGGATCAGTGAATCGAATTCGATTAGTCAATTGACTACGGATGAAGCTCAAGACTTGATTGGCGCTCCAGGAGACCTACCTGAAGCCGTTCGTTCAGCAATGAAAGCCGCTGTTCATGCTTGCATCCATGGTGTAGAGAGAGTTCACTGCCTTGACCGTCATCAAGCCGGAGGGGTTCTACTGGAATTATTTACCCGAGACGGTATTGGAACGTTGATCAGCTTAAGTCCCTTCGAACTGATCCGTTCCGCTAAAGTTTCCGATATTTCAGGTATTCAACGCTTGATCATGCCCCTTGAGCATGCAGGTGTTCTCATTCATCGCTCCAAGGAGCGAATTGAAATGGAGGTTGGTGACTACCTTGTCATCGAGAGAGATGGACTCATCATTGGTTGTGCTGCTTTGCATGTCTATCCGGGTGCATCTAGCGCGGAACTCGCCTGCCTTGTCCT
>CAYFLM010000027.1:0-12678 GCA_964343925.1 uncultured Methylococcus sp. | reverse complement strand
GGCCATGATCGGCTTTCCCATCTCGAAGTTGTTGCCACGATGCACGAGAGAAAAGCCCGCATGGCAGAGTTGTCCGATGCGTTTATTGCTCTTCCTGGGGGGATTGGAACCCTAGAGGAGTTGTTTGAAATTTATACGTGGTCACAATTAAAGTTCCATCAAAAGCGAATCGGGCTTTTGAACACTGGACATTTTTTTGATCCACTGATTCAACTGCTTGATCACATGGTCGAAGAGAATTTCTTGGGCACAGAAACCCGAGCTGAACTCTACTTTGAATCGAGCCCCGAAAAACTGCTCGATGAAGTTTGCATCAGGAAAGGGTTCTCCATCAATTCCGGCTTAGCAACGCTCGAATAAGATCTTCCCGTTCTCGATTAACCATGTCTATCTGGCAGTGGCAAGATCTCACAATGGCCATCATATCCCCAACCGCATGCGCAAAATTATCGTTGATGACGACATAGTCGTATTCAGCATGGTGTGACATTTCCGAGATAGCATCTCTCATTCTTCTGGCAATGGTATTCGCTTCGTCCTGACCTCTTCGGCTTAGCCTCAACTCAAGCTCATCCAAAGAGGGGGGCAGAATAAAAATAGATCTGCTATCAGGCATCAGGGCCCTAACCTGACGGGCCCCCTGCCAATCAATTTCGAGGATCACATCAGAGCCCGATGAAAGCAGTGACTCGATGCTCTTTCTCGAAGTCCCGTACCAATTATCAAAAACGTTGGCATGTTCTACAAATTCACCCGCCGCGATCATGGACTCAAAGTCCGCCTGCTTCACGAAAAAATAGTCGCTCCCATCAATCTCTCCCGGTCTTTGCGCTCGCGTTGTATGAGATACAGAAACTGCAAGCTCGGGGAGTGACTCACGCAGCGCCTTAACAAGACTGGTTTTGCCCGCACCTGAGGGAGCTGAAACAATAAACAATATGCCGTGCGCCATTAGACTTGACCTCGGCCTTCGCGGAAAAGAGAAAAGACTTCCCGTCCCGCTTGGAAGGTTCTGACCACCCGGCCCCGAAATGTCTGCCCCCAGAAGGGGGTATTGAAGCCGGCACTATGCCAGTTGTCCTTTGTGACCTCCCAGGTCATTTCAGGATCCACCAGACAAAAATCTGCACGAGCTCCGACCTCCAAGGATCCGGCTTCCAACCCCATTATTTTGGAGGGCCCGGATGTAATAAGCTCGATCGCTCGCATCAGACTGATCTCCTCGAGCTCAACTAACTGAAGCAATAGCGGCAATAACGTTTCTAGAGACGCTACACCGGGCTCCGTCGATGGAAAAGCGTCTAGCTTTGCATTAGGTTCGTGTGGCCTGTGATCACTGCACACGGCCGTTATAACCCCATCTCGAATGCCTTTCCTCAAGGCGTCTCGATCAGACAAGGTCCTAAATGGTGGTCGCACATGCGCATTTGGATCAAATGTCTTTACGGCTTCCTCAGTCAAGTGAAGTTGATGAATGGCAACATCCGCGGTAACCGGCATGCCTTTCTCCTGAGCCCGGGCAATTGATCTGACCGCTTTTGCGCTACTCAATCGACCGAAATGTACCTTGGCGCCCGTAAGCTCGATAAGCGCTAAAACTTGTGCCACAGCAACAGTTTCGGCGGCATCTGGGATTCCTCTTAGCCCCATTGCAGTTGACACAAATCCTTCATGAACGCACCCCATATCCACTAGAGCGCAATCCTCCGGACGCACGACAACCAAAAGATCATGACTGGCTGCATATTCAAGCGCCCGCCTTAGAACCAAGGCATCACGTATGGGCTTGTGAGCATTGCTGACGGCGCGACAACCTGCTCGTTTGAGCGACTCCATCTCGCTCAGGTCTTCACCATTGAGACCTCGGGTTAATGCGCCTATTGGGATTAAACGCACCTGGGCTTCTTTCTGCGCTCGCTCTGTAATAAGTTGAACCACTGCTGGTGTATCTGCGACAGGCAGTGTATCTGGGGTATGAAAGACCGTTGTGATACCCCCAGCAGCTGCGGCAATACCCTCGCTTCGAATACTGGCTTTATGCTCCTCACCTGGCTCCCTGAAATGTGCGCAAAGATCGACAAACCCTGGGCACAGAAGGAGATGCTCCGCGTCAATTGATGGAGTCACATCATCCGTATCGAATTGCCCAACCGCGCTGATCAGCCCTTCACGGATCAGCAAGTCCATACGGTCGTCAACCCCTCGTGCAGGATCCATCAACCTTGCATTTCGAATAAGAAGATCCCGGCTCAAAGTGTAGCGCCCTCTTGGTGTATGGTTTGCATGGCCATCGACATGACGGCCATTCGAATCGCAATCCCGTTTGTGACTTGCTGAAGAATGACCGACTTATTTCCATCAGCCACCTGAGAATCTATTTCAACCCCGCGATTGACCGGACCCGGGTGCATCACAATCACATCCGGATTTGCATGGGCAAGCTGCTCTCGAGTCAAGCCAAAACTGGCATAGTATTCATGCTCAGAAGGAATGAACGCACCACTCATACGCTCTTTTTGCAATCTGAGCATGATGACCACATCAACATTTTCTATGCCTTCTGCAAGATTGTGGTAGACCCCTACACCGAGTCGCTCGATATCAACGGGGATCAGTGTACGAGGCCCAACAACTCGTACTTCTGCGGCACCAAGGATTTTTAGTGCGTGTATCTCAGAACGGGCTACTCTTGAGTGCAAGACGTCCCCGACAATCGCAACTCGCAAACCCTTGATAGATCCCTTGTGTTGTCTGATGGTGAATACATCCAGCATTGCTTGGGTAGGATGTGCATGCCGTCCATCTCCCGCGTTGATGACGCTCACGTGAGGGGCAACATTTTGGGCAATAAAGTGGGCGGCCCCGCTTTGTGCATGTCTCACCACGAACATATCAACGTTCATGGCCTGAATGTTTCGGATAGTATCGAGCAGGCTTTCACCTTTGCTGGTCGCAGAGGTTGAAATGTTGACGTTCAAAACGTCGGCGGAGAGTCTTTTTGCTGCAAGTTCGAAGGTAGTCCGGGTACGCGTGCTCGTCTCGAAGAACAGATTGACCACCGTTTTCCCTCTCAGCAGAGGTACCTTTTTGACGGACTGTTCTGCAACGACGGAAAAAGAGTCCGCTGTGTCCATAATTTGATTAAGCAGCCGCTCATCTAATCCTTCAACGGTCAAAAAATGTCGAAGGCCACCTTTCGCGTCCAATTGAAGGCTACAGCCGGGCATCACTTCCTCCTACGAGCGTCAAACCGAGTGGAACCGGCCCCTGCAACTTGATCCTCTGCCCCCGCTCGAGTTCGATGCCCCCCCCTCTACAATCTGGCCTTATTGGCACCTCACGGCCATTACGTTCCAGTAACACCGCAAGGATAACTGAGGCCGGCCGGCCGTAATCGAAAATCTCATTTAATGCCGCCCTGGCCGTTCTACCCGTAAAGAAAATATCATCGACAAGCAGGATGTCCCTACCTTCGACCTTAAAAGGCAAATTACTGGGTTTAACCCGTGGATTCATTCCAACCTTAGAAAAGTCGTCGCGATAAAAACTAATATCCAGCGCTCCCATCGGCTCTGAAAGTTTCAATCTTTCGTGAAGCCATTCAGCCAACCATGTGCCACCGGAATGAACCCCTATCAGCGCAGGGCTCATGATATTGCGTTTTGAAAGCTCATCCCGGACCGATTGCAGCAAGTTTTCTTGCAACTCAATGGCAGAGGGCACACAAACATTCATTTTATCGCTCCTCCTGTGCGGTGTGATCGAGCCAAGTCTGTAGGATGAGCTGGGCCGCCAATTCGTCCTTTATGTCCTCGAATTGAACAGACTTCTTCTTGCGAGTGTCGTAGAAGATAGTCCTAGATTCTTTGGTGGAAAGTGTTTCATCCATCAAATAGGCCGGCCTCGAGAAACGATCTACCAACTCTGATCTGAATTGGTTAATGAGACCAATGATTGGATTTTCCTCACCCTCCACGGGATTTGGGTTATATGGCATCCCCACAACAAATGCCGTGGGCTGCCAATCATTCACCAAACGCCCGACCGCATCCCAGAAGGCTTTTTCGCTGGTGAAGCGAATGGTTTCTAGGCCTCTGGCGGTTCCGGTAATGCGTTGCCCAACAGCGACCCCGGTGTTGCGCTCACCGTAGTCAAACCCCAAGAAGGTCGCGTATTCTGAGTACAGCATTATATGAGGATCAACCATGCCCGGCCTGCAAGGGCAGTAATGAGATATCAACCCCCATCAAACTGGCAGCTGACTGCCATCTTTCAGCGACAGGCACCGAATAAATGAGGTGCTCCTCTGCACGTGCATGAAGCCAAGAATTTTCAACAATCTCTCTTTCAAGCTGAGCCTTGCCCCACCCCGAATAACCTAGCGCTACCAAAAATTTTTGGGGACCCTCCCCCTTGCCGATAGATTCAAGGATGTCCCGTGAGGATGTCAAGAACATGCGATCACTGACTCTTAGCGTGGAGCTCCAGTCATAACCGCCGCCATGAAGCACGAATCCCCGATCGGGATGGACTGGTCCCCCAAGAAATACGGGGGTTTTACCTAGTATCGTATCAGCACAAACCAACCCAAGCTGCTGGAAAATGTCATCTAGCGTCAACGTTGATGGTCGATTGATCGTGATACCGAGCGCACCCTCCTCATTATGTTGACAGACGTAGGTGACCGACCTCGAAAACCAAGGGTCCTCAAGTCCTGGCATAGCGATCAGCAACTGATCCGTCAAATACTGTGCCTGCAGGTTCATAAAGATTCACATTTCTCCTATTTGCCAGCGGATTCGAACTGATAGTCAGTAAAGCGCCATGTTCTGGTGATTACCCAGACATCTGCTTCCTGTTGAAGCTCTGTAGGAATATGAGCAAAAGGTGCAGAAAGATCGATGATACGCCTAGCGGCATTATCCAGAACCTCATGACCAGAAGATTGAAGTATACGGGTTGAGTACACCGAACCATCCTTGTTGATACCCACGGCCATCTGCAAACTTCCTGTTAGTTTTTCTCGTCGCGCCTCTTCGGGGTAATTCATATTGCCAATTCTTTCGACCTTGTCTCTCCAAGCCTGCTCGTAGGCATTGGCAATTTCCCGATTCTTTTTTACTTCGGCGATGTAAACAATTCGGTGTGCGGCAAGGTTAGCATCGCGGGCCTTGTTGATACCGGCACTGACTTCCGCGATCTGCTGTGATAACACTCCCTGGGACAGAAGCCCCTTGATCTCGCGCCCATCTTGGGGCGAGCTTTTTGACTCTCGAGCAGAATTTTGCTGATCATTGACTTGAGATCCACCTCTATCTTCATGCGGATTCTGGGTATTCTGGGAAACCTTCCCCACCGCAGATTTAGGAGTCTGGTTTCGTGTCTCCGTCTGATCCGAATCAGAACTTGAGATCAGCTCCATCACATCCGGCTCATCCTCTCGATTTAACGTGGGGATCTCTGCTGAGGGTCGCCAAAACCAAATCAGCGCCAGATGAACGAAAAGAGCAGTTATTAGAGCCCACAGAAACGGCGTCCTCATGCGCAAGCCACCCCCTCTGAGCTAATTTAGCCTTTCTTGAAGTGATTTTTCGATCGCACTCATGAGGTCTCCGCAGATATTCAAGCCAAACTGCCGGTCTAGTTCCTGGACACAGGTTGGGCTTGTTACATTAATTTCAGTCAAAAAGTCCCCGATCACATCTAACCCGACAAAAAGTAGTCCTCTCCTTTTCAACTCAGGCCCTACCTTCGAGGCAATCCATCGATCCCGATCGGTTAAGGGACGACCCTCAGCACTCCCCCCAGCAGCAAGATTTCCTCGACTCTCTCCTTGCGCTGGAATGCGAGCTAATGCGAATGGTACGACCTCACCATCAACCATCAGAATCCTTTTATCGCCTTGACTGATTTCGGGTAAATACCTTTGCGCCATCGCAAACTTGGTCTCATGCGCTGTCATTGTTTCAAGAATGACACTCAGATTCGGATCTGAGGTTGAAACCCGAAATATAGACGCACCGCCCATACCATCGAGAGGTTTTAATACAATCTCGTTATGCTCAGCCAAAAAGGCGCGAATGGTGCTGGCCTTTCTCGCCACCAGTGTTGGAGCACAACATTCATCAAACCAAGCTGTAAAGAGCTTTTCATTGGCATCACGCAGTGACCTCGGATCGTTCACAACCAATACACCCTGATGGGCCGCGCGTTCAAGCAGATAGGTGGTGTAGACGAATTCCTGATCAAAAGGCGGATCCTTTCGCATCAACAAAACATGCAAAGTATCTAGCGCCTCTTCCGATTCTTCGGAAAATTGGAACCAATTTTGACTATCTCGTTGGACATGGAGCCGTCTCATTCTCGCAAAAGCTCTTCCATCCCTGAGGTAAAGATCCGAAACTTCCATATAGAAAATTTCATAACCTCGAGTTTGTGCCTCAAGTAACATGGCGAAACTCGTGTCCTTCTCAATTTTTATTTTCGAAATTGGATCCATCACGATCCCAAGCCTGATCTTCACAGCGTCTCCCAGATTAGATTTGCCAATGATAGAAACGATATCCTTGACTTAGGCATACCAAATCAATTATAAAGTCGAGTTTTCCGCCATACCTTTGCAGACAGAGGTTTAAAATGTCCAGAGTGTGCCAGGTGACAGGCAAAGGCCGTATTGTAGGCCATAACGTCTCTCACGCTAACAACAAAACTAAACGGGTGTTTAACCCGAATCTCCACGAACATCGCTTCTGGGTTGAAAGCGAAAACCGTTGGGTTCGTCTACGCGTTTCCACCCAAGGCCTGCGTACGATTGACAAGCGCGGCATTGATGCAGTTCTTGCGGATATCCGTAAGCGCGGCGAAAGCGTCTAAGGCGGGGAAGTAGATCATGCGTGACAAAATCAAACTGGTCTCGAGTGCTGGCACGGGGCACTTCTACACCACCACCAAGAACAAAAAGAACATGCCTGAGAAGATGGAGATCAAGAAATTTGATCCTGTAGTCCGCCAGCATGTCATCTATAAAGAAGGCAAAATCAAGTAGGTTTCGGCCTTCCCCTCCTCTCATCGTCGCTGATCAGCACGATGGGGGAGGTCCTCTTCTTTCAATTCCTGCCCCTCTGACCAACCTTACACGGTTTGCCAAACAGATTTGGTCTAGTCTTAGGCGTATTACTGGTGATGATGCCTACGAGAGATATCTGAAACACTGGCGTGACGTTCATGGAAACGAGCCACAACCCTTAACTCGCCGATCTTTCCACCATCAAGAGGTCAAAAGAAAGTGGAATGGCATACGTCGTTGTTGCTAGCTTGAGAGGATGTGAACTCGCCCAAGGTTTGTCAGGAACGAATCGCTAAGCATTTCATATAATGTTTAGAAAATCTGGCCCCTAATGGACGTTTACCCGTCATGACCATCGATACGAAATATCAACAGACCGGAAGTGCTGCCGTATTCAAACGGCTACTCCGATACGCCAAGCCCTACTGGCGATTCTTCCTGATCGCCGTTCTCTCGATGATCATCTATGCCTCCCTGGGCCCCGCTTTCGCCAAACTCATTCAACCTTTGGTAGACGGAAGCTTCGTCAACAATGACCCCTCAACCCTCAAAATTGCACCCGCAATTCTGCTAGGCATCTCAGTTGTTCGAGGCGTGGCGGGCTTTGGCAGTGATTACTGTTCCGGCTGGGTTAGCCGCCGTGTCATTACCGACCTTCGCCGGGACATTTTTGACCAATTCCTCCATCTGCCCTGCTCATCCTATGATCAGTCCTCCTCAGGTCAACTGATGTCAGAGCTATTGTTTAACACCGAGCAAGTTGGAGAGTCGATTAGTAACGGCCTAGTCAGCGTATTTAAGGACAGCTTGACCATCATAGGTCTAATTGCCCTGATGATTTACGAAAATTTGCAGCTATCGCTCGTTATTCTGATTGTCGGCCCTCTTCTGGCCTTTACGATCAATAGGGTCAGCAAACGATTTAGAAACATCAGCCACAGAATCCAGAAATCGATGGGGAACGTCGGCCACGTTGCTCAGGAGGCAATTGATGCCCAAAGGATCGTTAAGGTCTTTAACGGGAAAGACTACGAATTTAAAAAGTTTGAACTCGAAAACGAGAGCAATTTTCGACGATTTATGCGCAGAATTGCGACTGAATCTATCAGCTCTTCTTTAATACAGTTCATTTACATCAGCGGCTTTGCTGGCGTGCTGTACGTTGTCTCGATCGAATCCGTCCGCACGACCATCACCACCGGAAGCCTCGTATCCTTCATTGCGGCAATGACCATGCTACTCAGCCCCATCAAGCGGCTCGCCAATCTGAGCAACATCGTACAAAGGGGGATCGCAGCAGGCCAAACAATTTTCGAACTGATCGATCAACCCAGAGAAATTGATAAAGGCACCCTCACCATCAAACGCACCAAAGGGCATGTGGAATATCGAAACATTTCCCTGAGCTATCAAAATGATGCCATGCCGGTTTTGCGTGATGTCACCATCAATATTCCGGAGGGTAAAACCATAGCCTTGGTCGGGCACTCGGGAAGCGGTAAAACATCATTAATCCGCCTCCTGCCCAGACTTTATGAACCTACTTCAGGGGACATCCTGATCGACGGCATCGATATCAGGACACTCTCGCTTCATAGCCTCAGAGAACAGATTGCATATGTTGGACAGGAGATTACCTTGTTCAATGACACCATTGCCAACAACATTGCCTATGGTCTTCAGGACACGATGGCAATGGAAAAAATAAAAGCCGCAGCTGAGGCAGCTCATGCCACAGATTTTATAAATAACCTCCCTTCTGGGTTCGAGACACTCGTCGGAGAACAGGGCGTGATCTTGTCCGGGGGACAAAGGCAACGACTTGCCATTGCAAGAGCGCTACTTAAGGACGCCCCCATCCTCATTCTCGACGAAGCCACTTCGGCTCTGGACAGCGAGTCGGAGCGAAATGTCCAAAATGCGCTTGAACAACTGATGAAAAACCGCACCACTCTCGTGGTAGCTCATCGTCTTTCGACGATTCAAAATGCCGACTTAATCTACGTGATGAAACAGGGCCAAGTAATAGAATCTGGAACGCATGAAGCACTCTTGAAAGATGAAACTCATTACGCAGAGCTCTACAAAATGCAATTTGGCTTAAACGACCTTGATCTTTGAGACAGGAAAGCCTATTTTTAGCAGAGGTGGCCCTAAAACAGAGGGCTTTCACAAGAAGGCGGCCAAGAAAAGCCGTCCATCGTTCCAGCATGACCGGGAGGAGTGCAGACATGTTTGAGTTCTTTTTTACCATTTCGGCCGGTTTCCTGGCTTACATAGCCTTTGATGCCTCCAAAGCTATTGGCCGTGTCAACAGGGGAGAACCCGCCTTGGCACCAAAGCCAAAAGCCCCCGCAGCCCCCAAAGCGACAAAACCCGCAGCCCAAAAACCAATTGCCGCAAAGGAAAAACCCGTTGCCGAAAAAAAGGCTCCCACTCCTAAAGTAACAGCGGCCCCAGCCCCGACGGCAAAACCCGCCACTAAGGCCAAAGCCGCAGCGGCTAAACCTGTTGCCGCAGAACCCGTCAAACTGGCGGACCAGCTCAAGAATCCTGCCACCGGAGAAGTCACCCCAGTCCCTGCAAATTATCGGTTTGCAAAGAAATGGGTCAAAGATGCTCTCGTGTCAGAAAAGCTGCTCGATCGGGTCTACAAACCCAATGAGTTAGACGCCGCAGCCGACCTTAAGATTAAGGCAGCTATGGATAAACTGAGAGCCATCAAGAAGTATCAAGCCTAACTCGTAGTTGGCAAGACTTATTGCATCTTTTTTGCCTAGTCTGAGACACGTAAGCTAATCCACAATGAATCTGCACGAGTATCAGGCTAAGGCACTGTTAAAAGAATATGGTGTCCCCACCCCTAGGGGACAAGTTCTGTTCGACGCCAATCAGGCCTCATCAGCCGCCCTAGGAGTCGGTTCTGGACCCTGGGTCATCAAGGCACAAGTCCACAGTGGAGGGCGAGGAAAAGCAGGGGGCGTTCTGGTCGTGAAGACGACTGAAGACTGCACCGCCACCGCAAAGAAACTGATCGGATCAACGCTGAGAACTCATCAATCCGGAACTCATGCGCTTCCCATCCACTCTCTTCTGATTGAAGAAGTGCTGGATAGACATGCGGAGCTTTATCTCAGTCTGCTCGTTGATCGATCCTCGGAAAGCGTTGTTGTCATCGCCTCGGCCTCAGGCGGAATGGACATCGAAGAAATCGCTCAGACCGATCCAGAGAAAATTCTCACTGTTCGTGTCGATGCCGTTGCGGGCATTCAACCCTTTCATGCTCGATTACTTGCCTCTGGCCTAGGTCTTGACGCTGATCAGGCAAAGCAGCTTTTCAAGATACTCACCCAGCTTTATTCTCTCCTCTTGGAGAAGGACCTCAGCCAAGTTGAAATCAACCCTCTGGCCATCTGTCCTAAGCTGGGTCTAGTCGCAATGGATGCCAAAATCAACGTCGATGACAACGCGCTTTTTGCTCATTCAGATCTGGAACAGATGCGCGATTCGACTCAAGAGGATCAAGCAGAGACACTCGCACGGCAATTTGACCTCAGCTATGTGACTTTAGACGGCAACATTGGCTGCATGGTCAATGGGGCTGGTCTTGCCATGGCCACTCTGGATGTGATCAAGCTGTTTGGAGGAGAGCCGGCTAACTTCCTAGACGTTGGCGGGGGTACTACGGCAGAGAAAGTGGCACAGGCCTTTAAGCTGATCCTATCCGATCAAAAAGTGAAGGCTCTTTTGGTGAACATCTTTGGTGGCATTGTTCGATGCGATTTGATCGCCGAGGGTATCATTTCAGCGGTCAGAGATGTTGGTATCACCATCCCAGTCATAGTTCGACTAGAGGGCACCAATGCGGAACAAGGTCGCCGTATCATTGAAGCTTCTGACCTAAAGGTCATAACCGCTCTGGATCTAAATGACGCCGCCAAGAAAGCTGTGGAGGCTGCAAAATGAGTGTGTTAGTAAACCGAGACACTCGAGTCATATGTCAGGGATTTACCGGCAAACAAGCCACGTTCCACTCGCAGCAATGTATTGAGTATGGTACCCAACTGGTCGGTGGGGTAACCCCTGGGAGAGGCGGGCAAATCCACCTGGGACTCCCGGTATTTAATACTGTCAGAGAAGCCATCCTCCATACTGGGGCGACCGCCAGTATGATTTACGTTCCGCCACCCTTCGCGGCGGATGCCATCATGGAAGCTGCGGAAGCAGGCATTGAATTAATCATCTGCATTACCGAGGGAATACCGGTACTTCAGATGCTCAAAGCCAAAGCAGCTCTTAGAAACTCAAACTCCCGCCTAATTGGCCCCAATTGCCCCGGCGTAATCACGCCAGGAGAATGCAAAATCGGAATAATGCCTGGCTTCATTCATTCTGCCGGGTGCGTTGGGATCGTCTCTCGCTCTGGAACACTCACGTATGAGGCGGTCTATCAAACAACGAAAACCGGTCTTGGTCAGAGCACATGTATTGGTATTGGTGGTGACCCAATCAAAGGAATGGATTTCATTGAGGCCCTGGACCTGTTTGAATCCGATCCGAAGACCCGCGGAATCATCATGGTTGGTGAAATCGGCGGCGATGCGGAGGAGCGAGCGGCCGAGCACATCAAACGCAACATCACAAAACCGGTCATTGGCTACATTGCAGGCCTGACAGCGCCTCCAGGCAAGAGGATGGGACATGCAGGCGCCATTGTCACAGGTGGGAAAGGAACCGGTAAAAGCAAGGTGGAAGCGCTCATTAACGCGGGCGTTGACGTCGTTTCAAGCCCTTCCGAGATGGGGGCTGCTATGAAAAAACGCCTTTCTGGAGTCATTTAGACTCTGACCGCCTGATGCCGAAACGGGAAACCTCCGGTTTTAAGGTCCTCAAAATAGTACATCAGTGTTTGCCTGACTGTCTCAAAGGCAATGTCGTCCCAAGGAATCTCAGACTGTTGAAAAAGCCGCACTTCCAAACTTTCCTCACCGGCACAATAATCTCCAGTTTTCATCCTTGCGAGGTAATAGACGTGAACCTGGGAGTAATCCGGGAGACTGAGCATCGTATAGGGGGCTTGTAATTCAACTTCGATTCCTGCCTCCTCTCTGGCTTCACGCATCGCTGCCTCACAGACTGTCTCTTTCATTTCCATGAACCCCGCAGGGATGGTCCAATACCCTTTGCGTGGTTGAATGGCTCGCCGGCACATTAGGATCGACCCAGACCAGATCGGAAGGCATCCAGCGATAAGCTTAGGATTGATGTAATGAATTTCCCCGCACTCAGAACAAACGTGCCGCGGTCGATCATCACCTACCGGAATAGTTAGAGCGAGCGGGCCGCGACATGTTGAGCAGTATTTCATTGGGCTTCCTCTAAAAACCTAAATTCTGGGTCAAGAGACATGAGAAACATAACCATGAGCAACGAGTAATGATTCGAAGCATGACAGCATTTGCGAGCGGCGCAGAAAAGACCCAAGGATCTATAGTCAGTTGGGAGATCAAATCCGTCAACCATCGATTTCTCGACCTTTCTCTCAGAGTTCCAGAGCCGATCCGCTTTATTGAGCCCGAGGTAAGAGCCGTCCTGGGTAGCCGCTTAGGCAG
>CAYFLM010000026.1:0-17512 GCA_964343925.1 uncultured Methylococcus sp. | reverse complement strand
TTCTCTTTCGCAAAACCATTTTGTGTCACCAGCGCTACAGATAACGCTGCAGCAAGCTTGGTGATGCCTGACCTTCTGAATGCGTGGCCGCTCATGTTATTTCCTCCAAGTAGAGCACGCTTAAATTAATGCAGTAAGCATGCCAGCAACAAAACGTAGGAATTACGCAACAAATTAGTAAAAATCTGTTGCTCATGCGCCACGACAGGGCAATTTCTATGATTTTTGCACCAGTTTTGTGAGTCCGCCCAGAAAGGTGCAACTCCGGTTCTGATAGGCGGGATCCTGTCTTATTGGCATAATGAGACAGCCGTGGGCATCCTCATATGACCTTCATCAAGACAGACCAGATCGCCCTTGACTCCTACGTTCGACCACTCATAAAACCCCGAAATTAGTCGCATCCAGAAATATGGAGCCCGAACACCACCCCCTGACACTGCTCCGTCAAGTTTTTGGATTTGAATCCTTCAGAGCCCAACAAAACGAGATTGTTGACCATTTGATTGCGGGAGGGGATGCCCTGGTCCTCATGCCAACCGGGGGTGGAAAATCGCTGTGCTACCAAATTCCAGCCATCCTTCGCTCCGGTATGGGTGTTGTCATTTCACCACTCATTGCGCTCATGCAGGATCAAGTCGAGTCGCTGAGACAGCTTGGAATTGAGTCAGAATTCCTCAACTCCACGCTTTCAGTCGACGCGCAGAAAGCGATTGAGCAAAAGATAAAGGCTGGAAAAATTCAGCTTCTCTATGTTGCCCCAGAACGGCTGAGTAACCCTTGGTTTCTCAGGTTGCTGGATGTTACACCTATCAGTCTTTTTGCAATTGATGAAGCCCACTGTGTATCGAGGTGGGGACACGACTTTCGTGCCGACTATTTGAAACTGTCTCTCATTCACGAGCGCTTTCCAGACGTCCCAAGGGTCGCCCTGACGGCGACTGCAGACCCTCAGACCCGAAATGAGATCATTGCCCGCTTGGGGCTAGAGAACTCCAGAGTCTTCCTGAATAGCTTTGATAGACCCAACATTCAATATCGCGTCCAACCCAAGCAGAATCCAAAAAAACAGCTCTTAGGATTTATTCGAGATCAGGAAAAAAGATCATCCGGCATTGTTTATTGCCTTTCACGCCGAAAAGTTGATGAGATCGCCCACTATCTCATCGAACAGGGATACAAGGCGCTTCCCTACCACGCAGGTCTTGATGCAGAAACAAGGGCAAAGAATCAGACACAGTTCATTCGAGAGGAAGGCATTATCATGGTCGCCACCATTGCCTTCGGCATGGGGATCGACAAACCCGATGTTCGCTTCGTCGCACACGTGGATCTTCCGAGAAGCCCAGAGGCTTACTATCAAGAAACCGGACGAGCTGGAAGAGACGGCCTTCCATCCACAGCCTGGATGGTTTTTGGTGCACAAGATGCGCTCCTACACACGCAACTCATCGAAAGCTCTGAGGGCAACGAATCATTCAAGCGGAATGAGCTCGCAAAACTATCCTCCATGCTGAGTTACTGCGACCAGACCACATGCAGAAGGACTGTACTACTGGGGTTTCTGGGTGAAGAACACCCAGGAAACTGTGGGAACTGTGATAACTGTTTGCACCCTCCCGCAGTCTGGGATGCGACACGTGCGACGCAAAAAGCCCTTTCCTGCATTTTTCGGGCGGGGCAAAGCTATGGAACCACCCATCTCATTGATATTCTGCGGGGGGTCGAGAACGACCGCATCCTAGATTCAGGACACCAACACTTATCCACCTTCGGTATTGGAAAAGACCACAGCGCAGAAGAATGGAAAACCATCTTCAGGCAACTCATCGGGCTGGGCTTTATCAGAATCGATGCCACCCAATATGGTGCATTAAAGTTGACCGAGGCTTGTCGTCCGATTCTGAAGGGTGAACAACCCCTATATCTGAGGAAAGACACCGCACCCCGAAGAGACACACTTAAAGAGCCCTCTCAATCCTACGGGGACGCTCACACAACGCTTCTCGATGCACTCAAGTCCCTGAGAAGGGATCTGGCCCTCCTTCAAAACGTACCCCCCTATATCATCTTTCAAGACACAACCCTTCATGAGATGTGTAATCAAAAACCAAAAACACTCAAGGATCTTCGAGGGGTTCCAGGGGTCGGGGACAAAAAGCTTGAGCGATATGGCGAGATTTTTCTTGAAGCGATTCGGAGCTATAGCGCGATCGAGTCAACGGGTAAACCCTGATCAACCGTTTCATATTGATAGTCGATACAGTGCTCGAGCCATCTTGAAAGGAAGTAATTGAGCTTCCATTTGTAATCCAGAACCAGGCCGGGCTCTCGCTGATCCAAAGGACTCAGCATGACATCAGCGCGAACATGGTCACTGAGGACCTCTGCTGTCCTCGCGTCAAAGCACACCCGAATTCTGACGGCTGGCTCGACCAGCGATCCCGCCTCAAATGAAAAATGATGAGTGAGCTCCAACAGAAGCGTGTAGGGCGAACGCTCCAATAGGCTTACATGCAAAGGGGGAAGCCCGGAGAGTCCTGTTGCCTTTTTTTCGTCCGCCAATGCTTGAAGATCGGGAACGAGCACTTCGAGCTTCCGGTAATTGTCCTCACAGACCCGCTGAAGCCAGAGTGATTTTTGAGCAGGATCGAACTGGCTCATCGCTTAGCCCTCTCTAGGGCCTATAACTCGCGCAGGCACTGGTCGTCTCCCAAAGCGTCACATCCTCAACGGGGAAGCCCTTGCCCTTCAGATGATTAAAGATCATTTCGGCCAAGACCTCAGCCGTAGGATGCTGATCAATCAAAAGAAAGCGCTCACCAGCTTGCTCCAATAAAGGAACAATAGGATCTCTTCGATTTAAAAGAAAATTGTGATCCAGAGTGCCATCAATGTATTCCATGGCAGCCGCAGAAACTTCAGAAAAATCCATGACCATCCCCTGATCATTCAATTCTGATGCAAACAAAGTAATAGAGGCCTTGACACTGTGTCCATGCAAGTGCCGACATTTTCCGGGGTGGGCCATCAAGCGATGACCGTAACAAAAAAATACATCCTTGGTAATGCGATACATGAGCCTGATCCTGTTATTGCGCCTTAATCCCCTTGATGGCGGCCTTGACCTTAAATTTATGACTATCCCCCATGTCACAACTGATCACCTCAGCAAAAGTGATCAAGGGAGGTGTCACACCCCGAACGGCAGATAACGCTACGGCAACGGCCTCTCCAGGCACCAGTTCAAGATCACCCACAATCTCAATCTCTCTTCCTCCCATCCGAATCAACTTACCCTGAGAAAAAGAGGACTCCCGCACTGGACGGTATTGAATGCTTTTTTGAGAGGCGCGTTCCATAGGATCAGTCTTGTCTTTAGGTTACAGAACCCGATTGTAATCGATCCATGCTCATTACAATTGCTTCCCAGCGTATTTTGAGACCCAACTCGGCTCGCAAGGTATGCTATCTTTTCGACCAAAACAAAAGGCCTCAAAGGCTTCGTTCAAAAAACCGGGCACCCCCATCATGACTCGCAAACTGCACGTACTTACTGGAATCACCACTACAGGAACCCCTCACCTGGGCAATTATGTCGGCGCCATCAGGCCCGCTATCGAAGCCAGCCACCGTCATGACGTACAGCCCTTCTACTTTCTCGCCGACTATCACGCACTGATCAAATGTCAGGATCCAGAGCGGGTTCAACAATCCACTCTTGAAATCGCAGCGACTTGGCTTGCCCTTGGACTGGACACGTCCAATGCCGTGTTTTACCGCCAGTCTGATGTTCCTGAAATTGCCGAACTGACCTGGATTCTCAATTGTGTAACCGCAAAGGGCCTGATGAATCGGGCGCACGCCTATAAAGCAGCCGTTCAAGCCAACGAGGAAAGTGCTGAGACCGACCCCGATAAGGGCATCACGATGGGGCTCTTCAACTACCCCGTACTAATGGCAGCTGACATTTTGATGTTCAACGCCAATCAGGTTCCCGTCGGAAAAGACCAGATTCAACATATTGAGATGGCCCGTGACATCGCCGGTCGATTCAACCACATCTATGGTGAGCATTTCTCCATTCCGGAGGCCATCATCAGCGAAGATACCGCAACACTGCTCGGAATGGATGGTCGAAAAATGAGCAAGAGCTACGACAATACCATTCCCTTATTCATGGAAGAAAAGCCCTTCCGCAAGCTCATCAATAAGATTAAGACCAATTCTCTGGAACCCGGCGTTCCCAAAGACCCGGAGACTTGTACGCTTTTCAGTATCTACAAGGCTTTTGCCACTCAAGATGAAACTCAGGCCATTCGTTCCCGCTATGCTGAGGGCATCGGCTGGGGCGAAATGAAGGGCGTACTGTTCGAATATCTCAATGAGCACCTCAAAGCCGCTCGCGAACGCTATTTCGCTCTAATCGAGGCTCCGGATAAGATTGAAGAGATTCTTCAAGAGGGCGCGGAGAAGGCCAGAAGCTATAGCGTTCCCCTCATGAAAAAGGTCAGGGCCAGTGTTGGCATAAGACCTCTAGGGTAATTATCCAATGCGCTACTTGATCGTCGGCTCTGGAATGGCGGGAGTGACCCTTGCAGAGGAACTCAAGAAAGCAAAGGCCGAAGCCTCTGTTTGCATCGTGACCGCGGAGTCCGAAGCCTACTACTCAAGACCGCTCCTCTCACATGGATTTTCCAGGGAGGATATCGAAAGCAAGATTGTGCTCAAATCCTTTGAGACCCTTAGATCCCAAGGTATTGAAGTTTTAGAGTCCACCCAAGCCCTCAAAATTGAACGGGCTCAAAAAAAGCTCCAAATCGAACATGAGAACAGTGTTCAGGAATTGAGCTATGACATTCTGATTTTGGCAACGGGATCTGCAGCTTTCATTCCACCTCCATTTCAACCCATTGCGTCTGACCTCCATGTCATCAATAGCCTTGAGGATCTTAAAGCCTTAAGACGCTTACGCCAGGAAATACTAGAGACAAACCAACGACCCCAGTGGGCCATGATTGGCGGGGGACTCATTGGCTGCGAAGTGGGTGCGGATCTGGCCAAAGCGGGAGATCAGGTCACGCTTTTCCATGCTCAACCTAAACTCATGGAGAGACAACTCGAAGAGGATGACTCGGTCAAACTGGAACACCTCTTAGTCGCAGAAGGCATTCAGATCCATCTCAACATCGATGTGACGGGTATTGAAAAACGCTCAAACGGCCACTGGTGCGTTATCACCAAGAATGAGGACTTTTCCAGCTTCCATGGTGTCCTTCTGGCCTGCGGCTTCAAGCCCAGGATTGATCTTGCTTCAGAGGCTGGCCTCAGAACCAACCGCGGCATTATCGTGAACGGCCATCTCCAAACCGATGACCCTGCAATTTTTGCAATTGGAGATGCTTCTGAATGGATCGACGGCAAGATTTACGCTTATATCATCCCCGTCCGCCAGCAAGCACTCTGGCTTGCCGCACACCTCTCCCAGCATACTTCTGACCCCTTCACCATGCCTCCATTTAAAGCTAAAGCCAAAATTCACGGCTTTACTGCGGAACATCCGTACAAGGTCTAGCTCACCAACACCCCTCCGAAATGGGCTTACTGAATTGGGTAGGCCCCTCTTGAAAGTACAAAAAGTCGCCCCCAAATCTTCTTCTGTTACTGGAGGGGTTGCCCTCCTTCTTTATCTAGACACGAGGATGGACGCGCTATGACGGTTGCCGAAAATAAGGTCACGATGGGGTTTGAAGCAGAAGTTAAACAGCTCCTGCAGCTCATGATTCACTCGCTCTATAGCAACAAGGAGATCTTCCTCCGTGAGTTGATCTCCAATGCGTCGGACGCGGCGGACAAACTCCGCTTCAACGCGCTCAGCGACGATAGTCTCTATGAGGGTGATGCGAAACTCAAAGTCCGAATTGAATTCGATCAGAACGCAAAGACCATCACCATTACTGATAATGGTATCGGGATGAGCCGTGATGAAGTGACCGAAAATATCGGAACCATCGCTCGTTCGGGTACAAAGCATTTCTTCGAATCACTCACAGGAGACCAAGCCAAGGATAGCCAACTGATCGGTCAGTTTGGTGTTGGCTTTTACTCGTCTTTCATCGTCGCTGATCGAGTCACCCTTGAAACGCGTAAGGCGGGAACATCAAGTGACCATGGTGTCCGCTGGGAGTCCAAGGGTGAAGGCGATTACACACTGGAAAGCTTTGACCGAAAGGAGCATGGCACTCAAATCGTGCTTCACCTTAGGGAGGGCGAGGAGGACTTCCTGAATGGTTGGAAACTGAGATCCATCATTCGAAAATTCTCGGATCACATCTCTTTGCCTATCGAGATGCTCAAGGAGCATTACGGGGAAGAAAAGGAGGAAGAAGCCCAAACCATTGAATGGGAAACCATCAACAGTGCCTCAGCGCTTTGGGCCAAGAACCGTGACGAAATTACCGAGGAGCAATACACCGAATTCTACAAGCATGTCTCCCATGATTTTGAGGCCCCTCTCGCCAAGGTACACAGCCGCGTTGAAGGAACCAATGAGTACACGCTCCTGCTGTATGTCCCAAAACACGCACCCTTTGATCTTTGGGATCGAGAGTCCAAGCATGGCGTCAAACTCTATGTCAGAAAGGTCTTTATTACCGAAGAAGCAGACAAATTGATGCCGCGCTACCTTCGATTCATCAGGGGCGTTATTGATTCAGATTCTCTGCCACTCAATGTTTCACGAGAAATCCTTCAGGAAAATGCCCTGTTAGAAAAAATTCGCTCAGGTGCTGTCAAAAAGGTACTCGGGTTACTTGAGGATCTTTCCAAGAACGATCAGGACAGCTACACCACTTTCTGGAACGAATTTGGTCAGGCCTTTAAGGAAGGCCCCATCGAAGACACGAAAAACAAGGACCGTATTGCAAAGCTCCTCAGATTTGCATCAACCCACAATGCAGACGACACCCAGAATGTGTCGCTTGAAGATTATGTGTCCAGAATGAAGGAAGGTCAGGACAAGATCTACTTCATCACCGCTGAGAGTTTTGCTGCCGCCAAAAACAGTCCTCACCTTGAAGTCTTCAAAAAGAAAGGACTTGAAGTTCTGCTCTTGAGTGATCGAGTGGACGACTGGTTGGTGTCCTACCTGACGGAATTCGACGGTAAATCGCTGCAGTCCATCGCTAAAGGAGATCTCGACTTGGGATCGCTGGAAGATGAAAAGGAAAAGGAACATCAAGAGGCCATTGCCAAGGAACTCCAACCGCTGGTTGATCGCATCAAGAAAGTACTCGAAGAACGTGTCAGTGAAGTCAAAATCAGTGCCCGCCTGACAGACTCCCCCGCCTGCCTTGTGAGTGAAAGCTATGGTATGAGTCGTACCATGGAGCGGATCATGAAATCAGCCGGACAATCCATGCCCACCTCAAAACCAGTTTTTGAGATCAACCCTGACCATAATCTGATCAAAAAACTGGAGAATGAACAGGATGAAGGTCGCTTTGGGGATCTGACTCACATACTCTATGATCAGGCCGTATTAAGTGAAGGGGCTCAATTGGATGACCCCGCCGCATTTGTAAAAAGACTGAATACCTTACTTCAGAATGTCGGTGGATAACCCCTCGAAAGGGAGCATGAAGGATTTAAGGAGGCCAAAAAGTCCAAACCCCACCATAGCGCTCGCCGCTCTTTTGGGGATGGCCTCCGTGGCTCTGGGTGCTTTTGGTGCGCATGCCCTTAGGGGCGTTCTGGACGAGGCTCAGCAAGCAACCTACCAGACCGCAACGACTTACCAGATGTGGCATGCGTTGGCGCTTTTGGGGATAGGCATACTGGAATCGCTGAACCCACCCACCCGCTTACTCAAGTGGAGTCGGAATACCATGTTCATGGGAACGATAGCGTTTTCAGGAAGCCTCTACCTACTGGTGCTCACAGGTGTGCGTGCATTTGGGTTCGTAACCCCTGTTGGGGGTTGCATGCTGCTGATGGCTTGGCTCCTTCTGGCCATTAACCAGTGGAGATACGACAAGCATTTCGAATCTTAAGCTGTCACGGAAAAATCAAAGCCCTCGGATGTGGCTTTAATCAGTAGGGGAATCGAGAATTATTGGGCGCCCTGTTCGGAACAGATGGCGGAGAGAGAGGGATTCGAACCCTCGGTACGCGGTTAGCGTACACACACTTTCCAGGCGTGCTCCTTAAACCACTCGGACACCTCTCCAGCAAGCCGATAATCTTAACCCATCAGCGATATCCTGTCACTCAGAAGCCATGAGCAGGTCATTCGGGTTTCAGGCAATTTCAATAGGAAACGTGAGCGTTTCATCAATTGATTGAAGATCCAGCTTCACCATCAATAAGCGATCCAAACCAAGAGCAATCCCCGCGCAGTCAGGAAGACCCTTAATCAGCGCAGTAAGCAGACGCTCATCCAACTCCATCAAGGGTAAACCCAATGATGTCCTCTTTTGGTTATCTCGCTCAAATCGGAGTTTTTGCTCGGCATCATCGGCCAACTCGTAGAACCCATTGGCCAACTCAATACCGCCCATAAACAACTCAACGCGCTCGACCCAATTGGGAGAACCCGGAACCCTACGTGCCAGCGAGGGAAGAATCGCCGGAAAATGATAAACAAATGTCATTTTCTTGGGATCCAGAGCAGGCTGTATGAAATGGCTGAATAGAAAATCCAACCAGATGGAGCGATCCTCACCACATAATGGATAGGCATCCTTCACCCCAAGTTCAGAAGCCCGACATGCAAATTCATCAAGACTTGAGGCCACAGGGTCGAGATTCAGTGATTCATGAAAGAGTTCCTGATAAGAAACTCTCCGAGCAATAATCTCTGCGTGATGATCGTCCAGCAAAACCCTCAGCAATTCCTCGACTTCCGCCATCAGGTCAAGAAGGTCGAATCCGATTCGGTACCACTCCAACAGGGTAAATTCCGGGTGATGAAAGCGCCCGCGCTCCTCGTTCCTGAAGGCCCTGAAAATTTGATAAATGGATCCTGATCCTGAAGCCAGTAGCCGCTTCATGGCGAATTCAGGCGAGGTTTGGAGATAGAACGGTGATAAAGACTTTGAGCCAGGTAAATTGAACTCGGTCTTCATGGCCATCAAGGCTGGATCGGTGACACCCCGCTGTGAAAGAATCGGGGTATCCACCTCAAGAACACCTTTCTCCTCAAAGAAGCTTCGGATGGAGGCATACATTCGAGCCCTGGCTTGCAAGGTTTTAAGACTTGCAACAGGACGCCAATCATTGTGGACCATCATCAATTAGGATCCCTCACCCGAGCGCTTATCGCTCGGGGAGGACCTCACAGGCTTACTTGACTCGGGAAACGTATTCACCGTTTCGGGTATCGACCTTGATGACTTCATCGGTCTGGATGAATAAGGGCACACGAACCACAGCGCCCGTTTCAAGGGTTGCAGGCTTGCCACCACCCCCCGAGGTATCTCCACGAACACCGGGATCCGTCTCAACGATTTTGAGTTCGACAAAGTTGGGAGGGGCAACACCGATCGGTACTCCGTTATAGAGGGTGACCTGACAGATATCCTGCTCTTTGAGCCACTTCTTGGCATCAGCCACTGAAGCCGCATCTGCCGCGTATTGCTCGAAGGTTTCTACAACCATGAAGTGCCACTGCTCCCCATCGTTATAGAGATACTGCATGTCCGTATCCATGACATCGGCAGATTCCAGTGTTTCTCCAGACTTGAACGTGCGCTCTATAACCCGGCCCGTTTTGAGATTCCTCAATTTAACCCGATTGAACGCCTGGCCCTTTCCGGGCTTCACGAATTCATTTTCAAGGATGTTGTAAGGATCGCCATCCATCATCACCTTCAAACCACCCTTGAAATCACTGGTACTAATCGTTGCCATGCGTGCCTCTTAACCTGATTTAGCTCAATTCAACCTGTCATTATAATGTAGGGTTTATTTCAGATAAATCCACATATTCCCAATGGATGCTTGGCAGAAGGACTTTGGAGAAGCTTTTGTTCGTATCGGCGATCTTTTGCACTATCTCGAAATCAGCCCAAAAGATCAGAAAGCTTTTCTTGATTTTAATGGAGGAGATTTTCCATTACGCGTTCCAAGGCCATTTGCCGAACGTATGGAGAAGGACGATCTCAAGGACCCTCTCCTACTGCAAGTTCTAGCCTCGGCACTAGAGCAAATAGCAGCCCCTGGATTCAATGTAGATCCCGTAGGCGATCAAGTCCAGATACGCTCCAAGTCCATGATTCAGAAATACCGGGGCCGCGCGCTCATCATTACGACGGGCGCCTGCGCCATTCACTGCCGATACTGTTTTAGAAAGGCATTTCCATATGACCAGCACAGCGTTTCGCCCCGTCATACCGAACAGCTTATCGAGGAGATCACTCAAGACCCCTCCCTCTCTGAAATCATTCTAAGTGGGGGTGACCCCCTATCCTTAAGTGACGATCGCATCGCTGCTCTCATTCAGGAAATCGCGACGATACCGCACATTAAAACACTCAGAATTCATACCCGACTGCCGGTGGTCATTCCCAACCGCGTGACCTCACAGCTTATCTACACCCTAGATACACTCTCGCTCCAAAAGATCATGGTGATCCATGCCAATCATCCGAAGGAACTGGACGGACATGTAGAAAACAAAATGAAGGCCATCAGACAAACAGGCACACTCCTTCTCAATCAGAGTGTGCTTTTAAAGGGTGTCAATGATGATGCCAACACGTTGATCCAACTGAGTCAGCGACTTTTAGAATGTGGCGTTTTACCTTATTACCTTCATCTACTCGATCGCATTGAGGGTAGCCAACACTTTGAGGTTGCCGAGCCTATAGCCCGGGATTTAGTAGCGTCTATTCGAGCAGAACTGCCGGGATACCTAGTCCCACGCCTCGTGCGCGAGATTGAGGGCCAGCCCTCAAAAACCCCCATATGAAAAAAGGAGCCCTAAGGCTCCTTTTTAATCCCTCATGAGGGGGCTTTAGACTTCTTCTTCGTCTACCGCCTTCATACTGAGTCGAACTCGGCCTTGACGATCAATTTCAAGCACCTTGACTCGAACCACATCGCCTTCAGCCAACTTATCACTGACTTTCTCGACATGTTCATCAGAAATCTGAGAGATATGCACGAGACCGTCTTTGCCTGGAAGAACCGTGACGAAAGCACCAAAGTCCATCAAACGAGCCACTTTTCCTTCATAGATCTTGCCGACTTCGACTTCCGCCGTAATCATTTCAATTCTACGACGCGCCTCATCACCCGCCTCACGATCAACCGATGCCACCTTAACGACGCCATCATCGCTAATATCGATGCTGGCTCCCGTTTCCTCGGTAATACCGCGAATGGTCGCACCGCCTTTACCGATCACATCGCGAATCTTGGTGGGATCGATCGTGAAGCTCACAATACGTGGAGCAAAATCGGACATTTCCTGGCGAGGCTTGGAGAGTACGGCATCCATCTTATCGAGAATGTGGAGACGACCCGCCTTAGCTTGTTCCAATGCCTTACGCATAATTTCCGAGGTGATGCCATCAATCTTGATGTCCATCTGTAGTGCAGTGATACCGTCGCGGCTTCCTGCAACCTTGAAATCCATATCACCCAGGTGATCTTCATCGCCCATGATGTCAGAAAGCACAGCAAAGCGATCGCCTTCCTTGATGAGACCCATGGCAATCCCGGCAACCGGTGCAAGCGTGGGTACACCTGCGTCCATCAACGCAAGGCTTGAACCGCAAACCGATGCCATTGAACTGGAGCCATTGGACTCTGTAATCTCAGAGACGACTCGAACAACATAGGGGAACTCGTCCTGCCCTGGCATAACGGCCTGAACGCCTCTTTTGGCGAGTCGGCCATGCCCGATCTCTCTCCGCTTGGGAGAGCCCATCATGCCGATTTCACCGACACAGTAGGGAGGGAAATTGTAATGGAAGAGGAAACTTTCCTTGTATTCACCTTCAATGGCATCAATGATCTGTGCGTCCTTACCCGTACCGAGCGTAGCAACAACTAGCGCCTGTGTCTCTCCACGAGTAAACAAAGCCGAACCATGGGTCCTGGGTAGAACGCCGGTTCTGATGGTAATTGGCCGAACCGTTACCAGATCACGTCCATCGATGCGGACGCTGTTATCGAGGATTTGAGCCCTAACCGTATCGTACTCAAGCTGTTCAAGCACGTTCTTTACGGCATTGACCGTATGCACACCATCCTGTGTCAGATGCTCGATCGTTGATTTCTTGGCTTCCTTGACCGCAGCTTGACGCGTTTGCTTATCGGCGATCTGATACGCCTTCTGAATGGCTGGACCTGCCTGGTTCTTAACCGCACTAACCAGACTGACATCAGCTTCTGGAGCCGACCAATCCCATGGGGTCACACCCACTTCTGCAGCCAGTTCGCGGATAGCCCGTATGGCCGCTTGCATTTGTTCGTGACCAAAGATGACTGCGCCCAGCATTTCATCTTCCGTCAACATATCGGCTTCAGATTCAACCATCAGAACGGCATTTTCTGTTCCTGCCACAACAAGATCCAGCAGGGAGTCATCTAGCTGGGTTGCCGTGGGGTTGAGAACGTACTTTTCGTCGATAAATCCGACGCGCGCAGCTCCGATGGGTCCTTTGAAAGGCATCCCTGACAGAGTCAATGCCGCTGAAGCACCTATCAATGCAGGAATATCAGGATCAATTTCAGGATTGAGGGACATCACTGTCGCTGTAACCTGAACTTCATTCGTAAACCCTTCGGGGAAGAGCGGACGCACAGGGCGGTCAATAAGACGAGCCGTGAGCGTTTCCTTTTCAGTAGGGCGACCTTCCCGTTTAAAGAATCCGCCGGGAATCTTACCGGCAGAGTAAGCCTTCTCCTGGTAATCAACCCGCAAAGGGAAGAAATCCGTATCGGGTGAACTTTCCTTTTTGCCGACCGCAGTCACAAAGACAACCGTGCCAGCCACATCCACCATAACGGCAGCATCTGCCTGACGAGCGATTTCACCGGTCTCCAGCGTAACTTGATGATCGCCGTACTTGAACTGTTTCCGAATTGGATTCACAACACTACCTTCAGTTTACTGTTAACGACGCAGACCCAATCTTTCAATCAGGGACTTATAGCGATCGCTATCCTTACCCTTAAGGTAGTCAAGCAGCTTGCGACGCTGATTCACGAGACGCAGAAGTCCGCGACGTGAATGGTGGTCCTTTTTATTTTGGACAAAATGTGGGGTCAGGTGATTGATGCGCGCAGTCAAGAGCGCGACCTGAACTTCGGGGGAACCAGTGTCATTCGGTGCAAGCTGGTATTCCTGGACAACTGTGCGTTTTTCAACGGCGGTAAAAGCCATACTATCGACTCCTAAAAAACTCGGGCTTACTGCTAAACGGAACATTGTAACTCGGGATGTCATCAGATTCAATCAAATGATCCCGCCAAAATCGACAAAACAATGGGTTAGGACGAAATACTCACCATTCTTTTGGGCAGAAGTCGCCCCTGCTGAGCGATCATTCCCACCCCGTAAAAACGCTCCTCGGCATCAAAGAGACTCACAACACCCTCAAGTCCGGTTTCAGCAATCTGAATCTCATTCCCATGCTGGACCCGTAGCGCCTCTGGGACCTCAAGCACGAGCCTAGGGAGCCCGCCAACCAATACACTGAGAGGCTTGAGACCCTGCTCTCGCTCAGGCTCACTCTGCGCCTCAAGACCTTCTTGAGTGATCGCTTCCTGAACCGAAAATCCTCCCGCCCCAGTCCGCCTCAGCATCTCAACATGCCCGCCGCACCCAAGATGCGCACCAATAGATTCCGCCAGAGAGCGAATGTAAGTGCCCTTGGAGCAAAGGACATCCAAAGACAGCGTGTTCTCATCAAACCCCAAGAGCTTGATGTCGTAGATGGTCACAGGCCTTGCCGGCCGATCCACTTCTATCCCCTGCCTTGCAAGATCATAAAGTCTTCTCCCCTGATGCTTCAGGGCTGAATACATGGGAGGCGTCTGGAGAATAGGTCCTTTGAATTCGGACAACACTGAATCGAGCATCAGGTCCGTTAAAGGAGGAACGGAAGCATGACGTAGCTCACGACCCTCACTATCACCCGTATCCGTCTCTACGCCCAAGCGAATTCTGACCTCGTAGCGTTTATCAGAATCGAGCAGGAATCCGGAGAATTTTGTCGCCTCACCAAAGCAAACCGGCAAAAGACCGCTGGCTAAAGGATCAAGACTTCCAGTGTGGCCGGCTTTTCGGGCCTGAAAACAATACCGCGCCTTCTGTAAGGCGGCATTGGAGGAATAGCCTGTTGATTTATCGAGCAGGAGAACCCCATTGAGATCTCTCCATTCTCGTTTTGCCACCGCCATCAGGTCGTTTCGTCTGGGTCCTGACTATCAGAAAGCCCCTTGAGCAAGGCATCCATTTTGTGACCTCGCTCCAGACTGTCGTCAAAGATAAAACGAATTTCTGGCAGAACCCGAAGTCGCATTTGCTTTCCAAGCGCCTGCCTTAGAAGGGATCTATAGGTATCCAGTTGCTTGAGGCAGGCCGATGTTTCAAGCTTGGCCCCCAGAAAACTGACGTAAAGGGTTGCCACGGACAAATCCCGCGTCACTTCGGCATCGCTGACAGTGATCAGTCCGAGCGAGCGATCTTTCACATTCAAGCGAATGAGCTCGGCCATTTCGCGCTGGATCTGCGAAGCGACACGATCGCTTCGCTTAAACTCCCTAGGCATTAATGTTGAACCTGAACCTTCTCAAAGACTTCGATCTGGTCGCCCACTTTGATTTCGTTGTAGTTCTTGACACCCATGCCGCACTCCATGCCCGCCTTGACTTCGGCCACATCGTCCTTAAAGCGGCGCAAGGAATCCAGTTGCCCCTCAAAAATCACGACATTGTCACGTAATACACGAATCGGGAGATTCCGCTTAACGAATCCTTCGATCACCATACAGCCGGCAATTGCACCAAACTTCGGATGTCTAAAGACATCACGGACCTCGGCATTACCCACAATCTGCTCCTTGAACTCAGGCTCCAGCATCCCCTTAAGCGACTTTTTAATCTCATCAATCGCCTCGTAAATAATGCTGTAGTAGTGCAAGTCAACGCCCCGCTCTTCAATGAGCTTTCTGGCTCCAGAGTCTGCACGGACGTTGAAGCCGATGATGATGGCGTTTGAAGCCAGCGCCAGGTTGGCGTCGGACTCACTGATTCCGCCCACACCACCGCCGATGACCTTAACCTTGACCTTATCCGTCGAGAGATCGGTCAACGATCCCCTCAAAGCCTCAAGACTTCCCTGAACATCGGCCTTGATCACCAAGTTGAGGTCCACCGTTCCGGCCGAGCTTTCCATACGCTCAAATACATTTTCAAGCTTAAGCGCCTGTTGCTCCGCCAACTTCGATGTTCTGAGCTTTTCTTCACGCTGGGTCGCAATCTCACGGGCCTTGCGCTCATCGGATACCACAATAAATTCGTCACCCGCATTTGGCGCACCGGATAAGCCCAGCACTTCAACGGGAGAAGAAGGGCCAGCCTCTTTGATGGGCTTTCCATTCTCATTGAACATGGCTCTCACGCGTCCGAATTCCATACCACACAGTAAGAAATCGCCCTTACGCAAATGACCTTGCTGGATCAAAATATCGGCAACGGGGCCACGCCCTTTTTCGAGCTTGGACTCAAGCACCACACCCGTTGCTGGAATCTCGTAAGCTGCGGTCAGTTCTAAGACTTCAGCTTGGAGCAAAATGGCATCAAGCAGCGCATCAATACCCTGACCCGTCTTGGCAGAGACCTCAACGAACTGGGTCTCGCCACCCCACTCTTCTGGAATGACATTGAAATTCGTCAATTCTTGCTTGACACGATCGGCATCCGCTTCGGGCTTGTCGACCTTGTTCACAGCGACAACGATGGGCACATTCGCTGCGCGCGAATGATCAATCGCCTCACGCGTCTGAGGCATCACGCCATCGTCGGCCGCAACAACCAAGACCACAATATCCGTCGCCTGAGCCCCTCGTGCACGCATTGCCGTGAAGGCCGCATGGCCTGGGGTATCGAGGAAGGTCACAGCACCATGACTGGTCTTAACCTGATAAGCACCGATATGCTGGGTAATACCACCCGCCTCACCCAACGCCACTCGGGTCTTCCGAATGTAATCCAAAAGCGAAGTTTTGCCGTGATCGACATGCCCCATGATCGTGACAACAGGGGCTCTAGATTTCTGTTCGGCATCCGCGGCAAGGCTCATCGTAGCCACAATTTCCGCCTCAAGCACATCCTCGACCTGAGCAACCGGCGTATGCCCCATTTCCTCAACCACCAAGACCGCAGTATCTTGATCCAGAATCTGATTGATGGTCGCCATAACGCCCATCTTCATCAGTGTCTTGATCACCTCAGTTGCCTTAATTGACATCCTCTGCGCAAGGTCTGAAACCGTAATGGTTGCAGGCACACTGACTTCGTGAACGATCGGCGCAGTGGGCTTCTCAAACCCATGCCGAGATTCTGGCATTACCGCTGCCTTGCCAGGCTTGAGCTTCTTCTTAAACTTGGTTTTGTTGCGGATGCTGTCGATATCGCGATCATCATCCAGGCGATCTCGCTCTTCACCCGAGCGCTTCTTACCTGCCCTCCGGTCATCCCCATGATCTGCCTTGGCAGGCGCTGCCGGAGGCGGTGGTGTGAAGCCCCCGGCCTTTTTGGGTGCATCCTTTCGAACCGCTCGCTCATCCTCGGCCCTTTGAGGCCTTGAATTGGCGGCTACCGCTTCCTCGACAGCCTGAACTTCGACCGGAGCATCGACCGCCGACGCTTCGGGCTGAACGATTGGGGCCTCATCCGCTTGCTGCTGTTGCTGTGCCGCTAGCCGTTCAGCCTCCTCATGCCGGAGCCGCTCCGCTTCCTCAGCAATCCGCTGATCCTCTTCCTGCCTCGCTAGGATTTGGGCCTGCAATTCAGCTTCTTTCCGCTGCTGCTCATCCAGGGCCTTTTTGGCCTGCTCAACTTCATGCCTTTGCTCACTGAGCTCTGGCAACTCGCTGCGCTTGACATAAGTACGCGTTTTTCGAACCTCGACACTGATGGTCTTGCTGGCCTTGCCGGGGACCTTCCCCTGCTTGAGCTCACTCACGGTTCGCCGCTGCAAGGTCACTCGCTTTCGATCGGTAACCTCTTCACTCGCTGAGGACTTTCCGTGACTTTGCCTTAAGAAGGCCAGAAACTTCAACTTCTCAGCATCATCTAGAACATCGTCTGCCCCGTTCTTTTCAAGGCCCGCCTCACCCAACTGAGCCAGTAATCGCTCTAGGGGGAGTCCAACGACATCAGCCAGCTGTCGTACTGTTAAATTACTCATACTCTGCCTCTGCTTCTTTCGCTGCTTCGTTTCTAACCTTTCTCAAACCAGGGCAATCTGGCCGTCATAATCAACTGGCCTGCACGG
>CAYFLM010000025.1:16396-17675 GCA_964343925.1 uncultured Methylococcus sp. | reverse complement strand
GTCTATCACCCGACTACGCCCTGTCAACAAAAAAATGCGACAATTTGTCACACCTCAATAAATACAATAGTTTGACGTGGATCAAGACGCGAGCTGTTGCGCCTCTTTAGGCATCCGGAAGCAATCATCAACTACCCGAATCGACCGGTAATATAGTCTTCGGTCAGCTGGTGCTTAGGATTAGTGAAGACCTGTGCAGTCTCTCCAACCTCAATCAATCGCCCAAGGTGGAAGTATGCGGTCCTTTGTGACACCCGGGCCGCCTGCTGCATGGAGTGCGTCACAATGGCTATGGTGTAATGTGCTCTCAGTTCATCGATCAACTGTTCGATTTTGGCTGTAGCGATTGGATCGAGGGCAGAGCAAGGCTCGTCCATCAAAATAACCTCAGGATTAACCGCAATTGTCCTTGCGATGCAGAGCCTTTGTTGTTGACCGCCGGACAAACTTGTCCCCGGTTGATGCAGACGATCTTTTACTTCTTCCCAAAGCCCCGCTCGCCTGAGCGAACCCTCAACGATCTCCTCTAATTCAGCTTTGGAGTGAACCAATCCGTGTATCTTTGGCCCATAGGCTACATTTTCAAAAATACTCTTTGGAAACGGATTAGGCTTTTGGAACACCATGCCTACCTGAGCTCTTAGAGGAACGACGTCCACATCATCTCCGTAGATTGGAGATCCATCCATCAATATCTCACCTGTCACGCGACAGCCCGGCACCGTGTCATTCATTCGATTCAAACACCGAATGAATGTCGATTTTCCGCATCCTGATGGCCCGATGAGCGCTATAACTTCATTTCTTCCAATTTCAAGACTCACATCCTGAATCGCATGCTTTTCCCCGTAAAAGACATTCACCTTACGACAGACAATCCTCGCGGCCTTCGCGTTGATTTCACCGACCGTCTCACGATGTTCTCTCGCAAATGTTACTTCTGCTGGGTTTTTAGTTTTCATGCTCAGTCATTACTGGTTCAGGGTTGAGACAGAGGGCGCCTAGCCTACCATCTTCTTTCAAATCGTTTTCTCAGATAAACAGCAAGGCCGTTCATCATCATCAAAAAAATCAGCAGAACCAGGATGGCCGCTGAGGTTTTTTCGGTGAAAGCCCTCTCCGGGCTATCTGCCCAAAGGTAGATTTGGACAGGAAGAACGGTTGCAGGCTCAGTGATGGAACCCGGAATATCAACGATAAAGGCCACCATTCCGATCATCAGTAAAGGCGCGCTCTCTCCTAGCGCTCTGGCCATACCGATAATCGCTCCGGTTAACAT
>CAYFLM010000025.1:0-16296 GCA_964343925.1 uncultured Methylococcus sp. | reverse complement strand
GCATCGCTGTCAAACTGCCCTTTAACCAAGGCATCCGCAACATCATCCAGCGGCAACCAAACACGCTGTGTTGTTCCCAATAGGGCTGGATCGGCTTTCAGCATCGCTCTCAATCGGTCCGACGCACTGCTACTGACCAAGGAAGTTAATGTCCGCTTCCTCATCCGCTCGGTAACCTCGGGAAAAAGAGCCGACAGAGACTGCTTCCAAAGAGCGTCGTAATCCGCATCAGCTAAAGCTTTAGGGTCAGCCCTGCCTTCAGGGTCCAGTACTGCCCGGTCGAAATGGATATCGAGACCCATTTCAGAACTAAAGAACGCCGTGTACCCATTGGATACGATACTCGTCAGCAAGATAACGAGAAAGAAAAGACCAAGGACAATCGAAAAAAGCCCATATAAACGAAATCGTCGCTCCGCCTTTTTCCGACGTTCGAGGCTCGCCATTACGGCTTCCAGCGTTTTCATCGGTCTTTTCTGAATGGGATCCAATTCACTATTCATACTGCTCACGATACTTTCGAACGATGTGCAAAGCGAAGATATTGAGTCCTAGGGTTAATAGGAATAACAAAAGGCCTAATGCAAAAGCGGCCAAAGTTTTAGGGCTATCAAATTCCTGATCGCCCACCAGGAGTGTCACAATCTGGGTCGTCACGGTCGTCACGGCCTGCAGTGGATTTGCGGTCAGATTTGCGCTAAGACCTGCGGCCATTACAACTATCATGGTCTCCCCAATGGCGCGAGAAACCGCGAGCAAAACTCCACCCACGATACCCGGTAGAGCTGCCGGCATGATCACTTGACGAATAGCCTCTGACTGAGTTGCCCCGAGTGCATAGGCGCCATCTCTCAGTGATTGCGGAACCGCATTGATGAAATCATCTGAAAGAGAGGAAACAAAAGGAATGATCATAATACCCATCACAAGGCCAGCGGCCAGCGCGCTCTCTGATGATACTTCTAGACCGACAAGCGCACCAAAATCGCGAATAAAGGGCGCTACAACCAGTGCGGCGAAAAAACCATAAACCACCGTGGGAATCCCCGCGAGAATCTCCAAAAGGGGTTTGGCAATTGAGCGGAATCGGGGAGAAGCATACTCTGAGAGATAGATTGCCGATAAGAGCCCCACAGGGACAGCAACAACCATCGCAACCAATGAAATCAAGGCCGTTCCAGCGATCAGCGGCACCGCACCGAAGGCTCCGGTAGAACCGACTTGATCCGAGCGAATGGCAACCTGAGGACTCCACTTGAGTCCAAAGAGAAAATCTGACAGCGGAATGATCTTAAAGAATCGAATCGACTCAATGAGCACGGAGACCACGATCCCGATCGTGGTAAATACGGCTACCGTAGCACTGCCAATCAGAATCATAGTTACAGCACGCTCAACCTGGTTGCGCGCCCTGTAAGTTGGAACAATCTTTTGCGCCGAAAACCAACTCGTGATACCGGCAGAGGAAAAGACGACCACTGTAAGCAGCCAGCTACTTATCATTTTTAGGTGAAGATAGCGTGCACCCGCGCTAGCAATATCGCTCGATCCAGCCTGAGGAGAATCAGCCGCATTTTTAATTTCTGCGATGAGATAGCTGGTTTGATCGGCAGAGGCGGGGACTAATTCAGCGGGAATACTTGCCAGCACTCTACTCATGATCACGAATGATTCAAGGCTTGACCATACGCCAAGAATCATCAGTGCGGGAAGTCCGCACCACAGCGAGACCAAGTAACCGTAATAGGATGGCAAAGAATGAAGTTGATTCCCTTGGGCCACCAGATGAAGCGCTCGGGTCCTGCCCCAATGGTAGACGGCAACACACAGAATCAAGAGCAATAAAATTAGATTCGATTTGTCCATTATTCTTTAATTAAGAGTCTGGCTGTCCATCCAGTTTTTCATTGTACGTCTCGGATTTTGCCCTAACCCAAGTAGTTAGGATACCGCGCCAGGTTTTTTGCCAACTGGACCCGATCGCCAATCGCTTGAGGAAGGTTCGAGATCCCTTCCACATATCTAAGTCGGGGTAGAGCGCCAATTTTGTTGGCTAACTGGATGGTAAGCCCCGGTCTCGCGTTAATCTCGAGCATCATGGGACCCTGCTCCTCGTCTAAAACGATATCAACACCGATAAATCCCAAGCCCGCAAACTCATAACATCTAGCCGTTAGCGCAAGAATCTCATCCCAATAGGGAATGATTCGCCCAGATAGCATCCCCCCAGTGTCAGGATGCTGATCAATATGTCTCTCATGCCAAACCCCGGAGAATGTCCTTCCTGTCGACAAATCGATCCCAACTCCGATCGCACCCTGATGCAAATTGGCTTTGCCATCCGACAATCTTGTCGGAAGTCGCATCATGGCGAGCACCGGTATTCCCCTGAATACCAGTATTCGAATGTCAGGTACCCCTTGAAAACTGATATTCTCGAATTTTGGATCAAACTTTACTCGGTATTCAATCAGGGCCTTGTCCGGAAGTCCACCTAGACTGTACATTCCCCCAAGGATATTGGAAATGTGGTGGCCTATTTCCTCATCATCCGCAGTTTCTCCATTGGCTTTTCGGTATCGGCCATTTTGCCGTCCGGTAATGACGAGAATGCCCTCTCCACCTGCTCCATGCGCAGGCTTAATGACAAAATCATCATAGTCCTTCAAGAATCGATCAAGGTGTTCGATGTCATGAATAATTTCGACGACCCCATAAAGGGGTGGAACCGGTATCCCTGCCCTTAAGGCCAGTTCCTTCGTGAGCAGCTTGTTGTCGACCAGAGGATAGTTCCGCCTGGGATTATAAGGAAGAATAAAATCCGCATTCCGCTCATTGAGCCCCATCACGCCCAACTTACGCAACTTTGTCCATGGAAATTCGAACTTTCCGAGCATAGGGCGTTACTCTCTGAGAGCAGCTCGAAAACGCCAAAGCTCGGTCAATCGGTAACCCGTGTAACGGCCCAATAGCAGGGTAAGCGCTAGTATCACTAATAAGAGCTCCGGGAAGACAAATACAAGGTGCTCCAGATACACACTACTCATACAGAGGTAACTCAATGCAGCGATACCAAGACTGCCAAAACCTTGCATCAGTGCTTCACTAGGTCCCAACTCCTCCCAAACCAAAGACATTCTCTCTATGGTCATAGCCATGATCACCATCGGGAACAATGCCACCGATAAGCCGCGATCGAAGCCTAATTTGTGACTAATCAAACTGATCATCGCCATCAACATGATGACAATAATCAGTACCGATGCCAGACGTGGAACCAAGAGCAGTTTGAGGTATTCGAGATAAAAACGGATGAGTAGCCCGAGTGCGATAAGTACACAAAAAAGCACCATCCCCCACACTAATTCAGTTTCTCTAAATGCCAGAGCAATCAAGATGGGCATAAAGGTCCCGAATGCCTTCAACCCTACTACGTTACGCAGAAACACAATGAGAAAGGCACCGATTGGAACCATCAGAAGAACTCTATAAACATTTTGAGTCCCTACTGGAAGACTGTAGAGCGAGAACTCCATTAGTCTGGAGCCCATCTGCTTGGCTCGTTGCTCGGCCACGAGACTTCGATCTTGAGCTCGCTCAGTGACTGAAAATTCCACCTTCGGATTTTTGGCACCCATGGCATCAAGAACCGGGAGACCACCACTGTGCCAAACGATAGAATCAATAGGCGTTCCCTGATCACCACTGTGGGGATCCAGAGCGATCCAACGCTGACCGTCGTAAATTGATAGCCAGGGTGTCAACTCTCCATGACTCATCCCATCCCTCAACAATAGAAGATAGTCAACACGACTTGGAATTTTGGCAACTTGCAAAAGATCCTTGACTCTTCTCACCCAGTCTTCCGGGCGATCAATACCCTGCCGAAGTAGAATGACATTCGGGTCAGCCGCCGGAGCGTTCAGTCTCGTAAGCAATTCGCGAACAAAAGTACTGGTATCTGCAGATTTGTTTCGAACCTCTTCCATGAGTGCTTCACTTGCCGATTGCAAAGCCTCGGGTAGCAGCTCTCCATCACTTTGATTTTCCGGATTAGGTGGCGGGGGTGCTTCTTGGTTTGTGGCACTACCATCTCGCGAAAGGTGAATACGATAGTACAGCACCTGGTAGCCCTTGATTTCACGCACCGCCCACTGAACCATTCGGTGAATGCCATCATCCTCCGTCGTCAGGCCATAATTGCCAGACACGAAACTTTCATTGACGACGGTGTACCCAAAAGGTTGTCTTGGAATGTGGAATTGAATCTTAACGGGAGTATCCCGCTTAGCCCTGAACTCTATTCTGGCTTCGACCGTCCAGACGTCCGCGTTCTCTGTGGGCAATAGCGGCAAGCCTAATTGACTCACCTTGAACCAACACAAAGAGAGCCCGATGCTGATGAGCAAAAGAGCCAGAACACTGACGTGAGCACTACGCACGTTTTATTCCGTAAAGAGATCGCGACCGCTAGCGGGTCAGCGAACCGCCTTCAAACCCACCCGAACACGCATCAGATTCTGATTTGAAGAGGAAGGTTTCTGATGAATCGACCAGGACCAGATTTTCAAGAAAGCTGCGCCCCAATAGAATCGGATAGTTGAAATTACTGCGATCATTAAGCGTAAATTCCGTCTCATAGTCTTTCCCATTTTTGCAGACGGTCAACATCACGACATCGCGGGTAGAGGACTTGGACTGCCTTTCCTTGATCACTGCGGTCCTGACCAAAGGTCGTTCAATCAAGACATGCTTTTTGCCCTCTTCTTGGCTAAAACTGAACCGAACCCACTCCTTCCCATCCCGGCTGAAGTGTTCAATTTGACTAGCATGTACAGAGGAGGTTTTGGCCCCAGTGTCCAATTTGGCTGTCACCCGAATACCATAGGGTTTGATGAAGACCGACTCCAACCAGCCCATAATGACTTTTGAGCTCGTCCTGTGATCGACGGGAGATTCACTGGCATAGGCCGGCACATTAAGCCAAAGGGCGACACATGCGATAACCAAGGCGGCCGTCTTAGCCTTGAATCTCAAACGCAAAAGGGAGCCATATAGCTCCCTCTTGTTTTTACTGCTTGTTACAGGCACATCATCCCCTTCTTCAGAGTGATGGAAAGGTTTGTATCAATCCGCAGGAAGGGTTAGACCCTTCTTCTGGCTCGCATAGTATGCAGCAATATCGCGAATATCCTCTTCACTCAACGTTGAGGCAAAGCCCATCATCATCGGATTTGCCCGCTCCCCGGACTTGTACTCGGTCAGGGCGCGTATGAGATAGCTTTCGTATTGTCCGGCAAGCCTAGGGAACATCTGATTCTGGCTATTCCCATCCTCAGAGTGACAACTCGTACACATGGCTGACTTCTTTTGGCCTGCAACTGGATTTCCTGTGGTCGGCAAGGATGAATTCATGCCCCTAAACTTTGAAACGTAGGCCGCAATGTCTTCCATGTCCTGCTCAGATAGATTGTCGGCATTACCCTGCATGCTCCCGTGCTTACGCTCCCCTTCCTTGTAGGCTAAAAGGGCCGCAACGACATAATCTGCATGCTGCCCACCCAACCTAGGAACATGGTAGGTAGGATAGGTGTTGGTGTAGCCAGCAACACTGTGACAACCCTGACAGGTGTAGAACTTCTTCTTACCCTCAATGGAGTCTCCTTCAGCCCTAGCAAAAGTTGCCACAGATGAAAGAAGCCCGATAAGACAGAGGGTTCTCACAAACATCATACGCATAGTGTCTCTAGCTCCACTGAATACATAACTAATCGCCCAACGGCACCGCATCGTGTGAATAGTGCCACAAACTGCAGTTAGTTTGCGACCCGATTGGTCAGATCGCCAATCGGGTCTTCCTCTTATTCCAGACTCAAAGCCTGCTTGAGGGCCTCTTCAACACCAGAGGTATCCATGGGCGCTTCTTCCTCATGCTCCATGAGGTCCTCTTCATTGGCTCTGCGCTTTCTATCGAGATGGTACGCAAGGCCTGTTCCTGCCGGAATGAGTCTTCCAACAATTACGTTTTCCTTGAGGCCCATCAACTTGTCACTTGATCCACGGATCGCAGCTTCAGTCAGTACTCTTGTTGTTTCCTGGAATGACGCTGCTGAAATGAAGGACTCCGTGCTGAGTGAAGCCTTGGTGATACCCAACAGAACCGGCTCAAAGCAGGCTGGAATTTTGTTCTCAGCTTCAACGCGTTCATTTTCTTCATGGTAACGAGCGCGATCAACCTGTTCTCCCTTGAGGAATGTAGTGTCACCTGGGTCAGTGATCTCCACCTTCCTTAGCATCTGACGAATGATCACTTCAATGTGCTTATCATTGATCTTCACACCCTGCAGACGATAGACGTCCTGAATTTCCTTCACTAGATAAGAAGAAAGTTCAGCAACACCCCGCAACCGCAGGATGTCATGCGGCGTCAAATCACCTTCGGCTATTGTTTCACCTTGTTCAACGTGTTCGCCTTCAAAGACCGTGATATGACGCCACTTTGGAATCAGCACTTCATGCTGAGCACCTTGCGCATCGGTCACCACAACTCGACGCTTACCTTTCGTCTCTTTGCCGAAACTAATGGTTCCCGTTGCTTCCGCCAATATGGCAGGGTCCTTGGTCTTACGCGCTTCAAACAGATCCGCAACGCGTGGAAGACCACCCGTAATATCACGCGTCTTACTGGATTCCTGTGGGATTCTGGCAAGAACGTCTCCGACCTCGACCTGTCCACCGTCGTGGATACCAATAATTGCACCCGCTGGCAGGAAGTACTGCGCTGCAATTTCAGTAGAAGGAATGAAGATGTCATTACCCTTTTCGTCCACCAGCTTAACCATGGGACGAAGATCCTTACCTGTTCCACCACGCTGTTTAGGATCGATAACAACCTTGGAGCTCAATCCAGTCACTTCATCAGATTGCTCACGTACCGTGACACCATCGATGAAATCAACCAGCTGAGCAAAACCCTTCACCTCGGTTACAACCGGATGGGTATGAGGATCCCAAGTTGTGACGACCTGTCCGGCCTTAACTCGATCCCCTTCCTTAACCGTCGATACGGCACCATATGGAATCTTGTAACGCTCGCGCTCCCTACCATGCTCATCGATGACGCTGACTTCGCCAGAACGGGATACCGCAACCAGATTGCCATCCTTGTTGACGACAGTCTTGACGTTATTGAGCTTGATCGTCCCTGCGGACTTTACTTCTACGTTGCTAATCGCAGCTGAACGTGAAGCGGCACCACCAATGTGGAAAGTACGCATGGTGAGCTGTGTACCAGGTTCACCAATAGATTGGGCGGCAATAACCCCGATCGCTTCACCATCATTCACTAGATGACCACGGCCAAGATCGCGGCCGTAGCAAGCGGCACAAACACCGTGTCGAGTGGCACAGGTAATCACAGAGCGAACCCTTACATTGTCCACACTATGCTCTTCAAGCAGCATAACTGCCTGCTCGTCCAACATAGAACCTGCGGTCAAAAGCAAAGCCTGCGTTGCCGGATCATGAATATCCTCTGCAAGCACTCGACCCAGAACACGCTCTGCCAAAGGCTCAACCACGTCACCACCTTCAATTAGCGGTGCCATCAGCAGGCCCTCAGTCGTGCCACAGTCATCTTCAGTAATCACTAGATCCTGTGCTACATCGACCAGACGTCTTGTCAGGTAGCCTGAGTTGGCCGTTTTTAGAGCGGTATCAGCAAGACCCTTACGAGCGCCGTGTGTAGAGATAAAGTATTGGAGTACGTCCAATCCCTCTCTGAAATTTGCGGTAATAGGTGTCTCAATAATGGAACCATCAGGCTTTGCCATCAGACCACGCATACCTGCGAGCTGACGAATCTGAGCCGCGGAGCCTCTAGCACCCGAATCGGCCATCATGAAGACAGAGTTGAATGACTTCTGTTCAACAACCTTGCCGTCTGCATTGACCACATCTTCAGTGCCCAAGCCTTCCATCATGACCTTTGCAACCTGATCATTCGCATGAGACCAGATATCGACTACTTTGTTGTAGCGCTCACCATCGGTAACTAGACCCGAGGCATACTGGTTCTGAATCTCCTTAACTTCCTGTTCAGCAGCAACGATGATCTCCTCTTTACGATCAGGAATTTCCATGTCGTCCACGCCGAAGGATACACCCGCACGCGTAGCATACTGGAAGCCCGTATACATCAGCTTGTCTGCGAAAACGACGCTCGCCTTGATGCCAAGCGCACGATAGGAGTGGTTAATCAGCCGTGATATGGCCTTCTTGGTCATATCTTGGTTGACCATGTCAAAGGCAATGCCCTCAGGCACGATCATCCAAATAATCGCTCGACCTACCGTGGTATCGACGCGCTTCGTCGCGAATGACTTCTCACCATTGTCATCAATCACACATTCTTGGATACGAACGGTAATCTTGGCTTGTAAATCGACAGCACGATTTTGAAGCGCGCGCTCAACTTCCTGCACATCCGCGAATACCATGCCAGATCCCTTCGCTCCAACTCTTTCACGGCTCATGTAGTAGAGACCGAGAACAACGTCCTGCGTAGGATTGATAATGGGTTCACCGTTCGCTGGAGATAAAATATTGTTGGTAGCCATCATCAGCGTTCTGGCTTCCAACTGTGCTTCGAGCGACAAAGGAACATGGACGGCCATCTGGTCGCCGTCAAAGTCAGCATTGAATGCGGTACAGACCAACGGGTGAAGCTGTATAGCCTTACCTTCAACCAAGGTCGGCTCGAACGCCTGAATACCCAATCTGTGCAAAGTTGGGGCACGGTTGAGCATTACTGGATGTTCGCGAATAACTTCATCGAGGATATCCCATACCTCTGCACTTTCTTTCTCAACCATCTTCTTCGCAGCCTTGATGGTTGTCGCAAGACCACGGAACTGAAGCTTGCTAAAGATAAAAGGCTTGAAGAGTTCAAGCGCCATCTTCTTTGGCAAACCACACTGGTGGAGCTTGAGTGTTGGGCCCACAACGATTACAGAACGACCCGAATAATCTACTCGCTTGCCAAGGAGGTTTTGACGGAATCGTCCCTGCTTGCCCTTGATCATGTCTGCAAGAGACTTTAAAGGTCTTTTATTGGACCCAGTAATGGCGCGGCCGCGTCGACCATTGTCGAGCAGCGCATCCACCGACTCCTGCAACATTCTCTTTTCATTGCGCACAATGATTTCTGGCGCATTCAGGTCCAGCAATCGCTTTAACCGGTTGTTTCGGTTGATGACTCTACGGTAGAGATCGTTAAGATCCGATGTTGCAAACCGTCCACCATCAAGCGGAACGAGGGGTCTCAACTCCGGTGGCAGAACGGGTAGGACCGTCAAAATCATCCACTCAGGCTTATTATTTGAGATGATCAGCGACTCAATAGCCTTGAGACGCTTACTGTATTTTTTGATCTTCGTTTCAGAGTTTGTTCCTTCGATGCCCTCACGCAACATCGCAACCACGTTCTGAAGATCCATAGTCCTCAGCAATTCGTGGATGGCTTCTGCGCCCATCTTGGCCACGAAGTCTTCACCATACTGCTGACTTGCCTCATAGAACTCATCTTCGTTCAGAAGCTTGCCGCGCTCGAGAGGCGTCTGCATGGGATCGATCACTACATAGGACTCGAAGTACAAAACCCGCTCAATTTCTCTGAGCGTCATATCCAGAAGCAGTGCGATTCTGGAGGGTAGCGACTTGAGGAACCAGATGTGTGCCACAGGGCTAGCCAGATCGATATGACCCATACGCTCGCGCCTGACCTTGGAGAGGGTGACTTCTACGCCACACTTCTCACAGATAACGCCGCGATGCTTAAGCCGCTTGTACTTTCCGCAAAGGCATTCATAGTCACTGACTGGCCCGAAAATCTTGGCGCAGAAAAGACCATCACGTTCTGGCTTGAAAGTCCTGTAGTTGATGGTTTCAGGTTTTTTGACTTCACCATAAGACCAAGACCGAATCATCTCAGGTGATGCGAGACTGATGCGGATATTGTCGAAATCTTCGACCTGGTTTTGTCTTTTCAGAAAACTAATTAGATCTTTCACGGTTCATCTCCAATTCAGGGTACTGTGCCTCTGGGGCGCCTGCCAACTCAGAAGGGCCAAGGTTTATTCCTGTTCAAGTTCGATATTGATACCTAAGGAACGAATTTCCTTGATCAGTACATTGAAAGACTCTGGCATTGCAGCTTCCATTCGATGATCGCCATCCACAATATTCTTGTAGATCTTGGTTCGACCCGTCACGTCATCTGATTTTACGGTCAGCATTTCCTGGAGGGTGTAGGCTGCTCCATAGGCTTGTAGAGCCCAGACTTCCATTTCTCCGAAACGCTGGCCACCAAACTGCGCCTTACCGCCCAGAGGTTGCTGAGTTACCAGACTGTAAGGACCGGTCGAACGCGCATGCATCTTGTCATCAACCAAGTGGTTAAGCTTAAGCATATACATGCAGCCCACCGTCACATCCCGCTCAAACGCCTCACCCGTTCGTCCATCATAAAGGCGCGTTTGACCAGATTCTGGTAGATCAGCCAGCTTCAGCATGTTTTTGATATCTGCTTCTGTAGCACCATCGAAAACCGGGGTCGCCATTGGAACACCGCCCCTCAGGTTTCCAGCCAACTCGAGAATCTCATGATCCTTGAGCTGAGACAGCTCTTCAGTGCGTCCGCTGGAGTTATAGACCGCGTCTAAGAACTTTCTCAGTTCATCGACTTTGGCCTTGTTATCAATCATTTTTCCGATTTTGATACCCAATCCACGTGCCGCCCACCCGAGATGAGTCTCAAGTACCTGGCCAACGTTCATACGCGAAGGTACACCGAGCGGATTTAGAACGATATCGACGGGCGTTCCATCTGCTGAGAATGGCATGTCTTCGACAGGCACGATCTGCGAGATCACACCCTTGTTTCCGTGTCGACCAGCCATCTTGTCACCAGGCTGTACACGCCTTTTAACGGCTAGGTAAACCTTAACCATTTTCAAAACACCAGGCGGTAAATCGTCACCAATTGCTATCTTGCGCTTCTTCTCTTCAAGGCGGCGTGCCATTTCTTCACGCTGCTGAGCAATCTGCTCCGCAATGGTTTCAATTTGAACGTTGATATCTTCGTCCTTGACTTTAATTTCCACCCACTGCGTAGGTTTGATAGACGCCAAGTATTCTTCCGTTATTACCGTACCCGCCTTCAATTTGGCTGGGCCGGATTGTGCTGTTTTGCCCAGCACCATCGTCTCTACACGCTGGTAAAAGTCCTGCTCGATAATACGCAATTGATCATTCAGATCTTTCTTAACGCTCTCTATCTCAGCCTGCTCTATTTGTTTGGCACGCTCATCCTTCTTGACGCCATCACGAGTAAAGACCTGAACATCGATCACCGTTCCATCCATCCCAGAGGGAACCCTAAGGGATGTATCTTTAACGTCGGATGCCTTTTCACCGAAGATTGCTCTTAGGAGCTTTTCCTCAGGCGTCAGCTGGGTTTCACCCTTCGGCGTTACCTTACCAACCAGAATGTCTCCAGCCTTAACTTCTGCACCAATATAAACAATCCCTGACTCATCCAGCTTGGCTAATGCCGCTTCACCGACGTTAGGAATATCCGCGGTAATTTCTTCCGGACCTAGCTTCGTATCACGCGCCACACAGGACTTTTCCTCAATGTGAATGGTCGTGAACCGGTCTTCCTGAACCACTCTCTCCGAGATCAGGATAGAGTCCTCGAAGTTGTAACCATTCCATGGCATGAAAGCGACCAACAGGTTCTGCCCTAAAGCCAGCTCACCCATATCAGTGGAGGGGCCGTCTGCAAGAATGTCACCCCTTGCAACCACATCACCCGGCTTTACCAGCGGCTTCTGATTAATACACGTATTTTGGTTTGAGCGGGTGTATTTGGTCAGGTTGTAGATATCCACACCTGGTACACCGGCCTCTGTTTCTTCATCATTAACCCGGACAACGATGCGGCTTGCATCAAGGAACTCTACGGTTCCTCCACGCTTAGCCACAACGGTTACACCCGAATCTCGCGCAACAATACGCTCCATCCCGGTACCGACCAATGGCTTTTCAGTCCTAAGTGTAGGAACCGCTTGACGCTGCATGTTTGAACCCATCAAGGCTCTGTTTGCGTCATCATGTTCAAGGAATGGAATCAGAGAAGCCGCAACAGATACGATCTGCTTGGATGAAACATCCATGTAGTTAATCTGATCACTGGTTGCGAGCGTGAATTCGTCCTTATGTCGGCATGAGACGAGATCATCTTCTAGCTTGCCCTTCGCGTCGACTTTAGCACTCGCCTGAGCGATGAAGAATTTGCCTTCTTCAATGGCTGAAAGGTACTCAATTTCATCTGTTACGCGACCATCCACGACCTTCCGATATGGGGTTTCCAAGAAACCGTAGAGGTTCGTCCTAGAATACACAGACAATGAGTTGATAAGACCGATATTGGGTCCTTCAGGCGTTTCGATAGGGCACACACGACCGTAGTGCGTGGTGTGAACGTCACGAACTTCGAACCCCGCGCGCTCTCTTGCCAAGCCACCCGGCCCCAAGGCAGAGACTCTGCGTTTGTGGGTTACCTCTGAAAGTGGGTTGTTTTGATCCATAAACTGAGACAGCTGACTGGATCCGAAGAATTCCTTAATGGAAGCGGCAACAGGTTTCGCATTGATGATTTCTTGCGGCATCAGGCTCTCAGCATCAGCGAGAGAGAGACGCTCTTTGACCGCTCGCTCAACCCTGACTAAACCCAGTCTGAATTGATTTTCAACCATTTCACCAACCGAACGTACACGTCGATTGCCCAAATGGTCGATGTCATCAACGGTGCCCAAACCATTTCGGATGTTGATCAATTCCCTTAGAACATCAATGATGTCATCTTTGGTCAGAATTCCCGGACCCGCAACATCACTTCTGCCCAACCTACGGTTGAACTTCATTCGTCCCACTGCCGAGAGATCGTAGCGATCCGCAGAGAAGAAGAGGTTATCAAACAGGGTATGCGCAGCTTCCTTTGCAGGCGGCTCACCAGGACGCATCATCCGGTATATCTCAACTAGCGCATCTAGCTGTGTTTCCGTCGAATCGATACGCAGCGCATTGGAAATGTAAGGCCCACGATCAAGATCGTTCACAAAAAGTGTATCGATGGCTTGAATATTTGCTGAAAGGAGACGGCTGATCAGGTCATCCGTGATTTCCTCATTGACCTTTGCAACCAATTCTCCTGTTTCAGCGACTACGACATTGGTCGCCAGAATTTTGCCGTGCAAATAGTCTCGGGGGACCTCTAATTGGTTAAGACCCGCCTTTTCAATCTGTCGAATGTGACGCGCCGTGATGCGGTGGCCCTTCTCGATAAGGACTTTGCCCTCGACCGATACATCAAAACTCGCAATATCGCCCTTCAAACGGTCAGGAATAAGTTCCAGAAGAATTTGGTCGCCCTTGAAGACGAAACGGTTTGTTTCGAAGAACAGCTGGATAATTTCCTCATCGCTGTAACCCAGCGCACGCAAAAGGACCGTAGCTGGCAACTTACGCCGACGGTCAATACGAACGAATACACAATCTTTATGATCGAATTCGAAGTCCAACCAAGAACCACGGTAAGGAATGATTCGAGCGTTGAATAAAAGCTTTCCAGAAGAATGCGTTTTACCGCGATCATGATCAAAAAAGACGCCGGGTGAACGATGCAACTGAGAGACAATGACGCGCTCAGTACCATTAATAACGAACGTGCCGGTATCCGTCATGAGCGGGATTTCGCCCATGTAAATTTCTTGACGTTTAACTTCTTTAACGACCTTTGCGCTTGCTGGAGCCTCCTTATCGTAGAGCACAAGATGCACGAGCACGCGCAGTGGCGCCGCATAGTTGGCCCCACGCTGCTGACACTCTTTCACATCAAAGGTGGGTTCGCCCAACGTGTAGTCGACATACTCGAGTACGGCATGACCAGAATGACTGGTTATCGGAAATACAGACTTTAGGGCAGCGTGTAAGCCCTCGTCCTCTCGGGAGTCAAGCGTCACATTTGCTTGCAGGAAACGCTTATAGGACTCAACCTGAGTGGTCAAGAGATAAGGGACATCGAGAACATCACGTCGTTTGCCAAAACTATTACGGATGCGTTTCTTTTCGGTGAAAGAATAAGCCATAACGATTCCTTACCTTTGAGTTAAATCATTGAAAATTGGGGTTTCACGCGCATTCTAGATGCGCCATCCTCAGGCAAAGCCTGGAAGATGAACCTGATTGCCCACGCATTGATACAGTTATCCACTGATCTCTGTACCTCGGGCTTCATAACACCAAAAGGCCGGCAGCTCTGGGCTGCCAGCCTTGGCGACACAAATGCCAAATAACGGTCAATTACTTGATATCGACCGTTGCACCTGCTTCTACGAGTTGCTTCTTGACGTCTTCAGCTTCAGCCTTGCTGACAGCTTCCTTGACGGTTGAAGGCGCACCCTCAACCAGATCCTTAGCTTCCTTCAGCCCAAGGCCGGTGACAGCACGAATAACCTTAATAACATTGACCTTGTTATCACCGAAACCGGTCATAACCACATCAAACTCGGTCTTCTCTTCAGCAGCGGCAGCGCCTGCTGCTGCAGCAACTGGTGCTGCGGCAACAGCAGCAGCAGCAGAAACGCCAAACTTTTCTTCCATAGCAGAAATGAGGTCAACAACCTCAAGAACCGTCATGTTAGAGATAGTTTCCAAAATATCGTCTTTAGATACAGCCATCGAATTTCTCCGAAAATAAGTCTTGATTCAGCGAGCCTAAGTGCTACGCCGCTTGTTTTTGATCGCGAACAGCCGCAACCGTACGCGTAAGTTTTGCGTGCGGTTCTGCCAAGGTCCTTACGAACTTTTCGATAGGTGCCTTCATGGTGCCCATGAGCATCGAAATAGCCTGCTCCTTGGTTGGCATTTTGGCCAGTCTTTCGAGTTCTGTAGGGCCAAACTGCTTACCGCCAATTGCTACCAGCTTGGTTACAAGCTTGTCGCTTTTCTTACTGAAATCACTGATGATTCTCGCCGCAGAACCTGGTTCCTCCAAAGAGAAAGCCAGAATCAGGGGTCCAACCAATCCTTCCTGCATACAGGCGAATTCAGTACCTTCAACCGCCTTGCGCGCCAGCGTATTTTTTACAACACGCATATAGACGCCCGCTGCACGAGCTTCTTTACGCAAATCGGTCAGCTCACTTACCGTTAGTCCGCGGTATTCCGCAGCCACGGCTGAATAAGCTTTGGCAGCAACAGCAGAAACCTCAGCGACAACAGCAATCTTGTCATCTAGTCTCAGCGCCACTCTTCTTCTCCAATTAAAATCTGAACGGTTTGGGAACCATCCAGAGCCAAAAAAGCATAGAGTCCTAGGATTTCTATGCGATTCACGGCTCCTCTTGTCGGTTTTCGACTCGATTACACCGTCTGCGCAGGGATTCAAATTAAGCTTCACCGCCCCTGCGGTCTTTGACGGTTACCGGGGGCAGAACCTCCGACAACCCAAAGTTACTTAAGCTGCTATCGTTGCCTGGTCGATGGCCAATCCTGGTCCCATCGTAGACGACACGGTAATCTTCTTGAGGTACACACCCTTGGATGTGGATGGCTTGATCTTTTTGAGATCTGCAAGCAGCGCTTCAAGGTTTTCCTTCAGCGCATTGGACTCGAAGCTAATCTTACCAATCGTGCAATGAATGATGCCCTTCTTATCCGTACGATAACGCACCTGTCCGCCTTTTGCGTTCTTAACAGCCGTTGCAACATCCGCGGTCACCGTACCCACCTTTGGGTTTGGCATAAGTCCTCTTGGACCGAGAACCTGACCTAGCTGACCAACGACACGCATCGCATCTGGCGTTGCAATCACGACGTCAAAATTCATTTCCCCGGCTTTAACTTGAGCGGCCAGATCATCCATGCCGATAATGTCTGCTCCAGCTTCACGTGCCGCATCCGCATTCGCGCCTTGCGCAAAAACAGCAACACGAGCGGTTTTACCCGTACCGTTAGGCAGAACCGTTGCACCACGTACAGCCTGATCAGACTTTCTGGGATCAACGCCTAGCATCACCGCGACATCGACTGATTCAACAAACTTAACACCCGACAGCTCTTTCAGAAGCGCGAACGCTTCATCCGCCGCATAGGCCTTTCCAGCCACAACTTTTTCGCCGATCAAGCGAGCTTTTTTAGTTAGCTTTGCCATGATTAAACTCCCTCAACCTC
>CAYFLM010000024.1:0-18024 GCA_964343925.1 uncultured Methylococcus sp. | reverse complement strand
AAGCAGAAACAACTGAGGCAGGGTCAGGGACGTGCTCGAGCATTTCCATGCAGGTGACAAAGTCGAAGCTCTCAGGTCTTTCCTCTGCCAATTTCTCGACGCTGACTTCACGGTAATTCACTGACAGCATGCCAGTTTGGGCATGGGTCTTCGCGACTTCGATGAGTTCCGGGGCAAGGTCTATCCCAGTAACCTGTGCGCCGGATTTTTGCAAACCCTCCGAAAGGATGCCTCCCCCACACCCGACATCCAGGATCTCTTTGCCGCCAATGTCTGCATAGGAACGAATAAACTGAATGCGGAGAGGATTTACGGCATGCAGCGTTTTGAACTCTCCATCGGGTTCCCACCAGCGTTGTGCCAAAGCACCAAACTTATGAATTTCATGTTCATGAACGTTCTCAAATGTATCCATTTTGTTCCCTTTGCCTTTAGGCGCTAAATCAGTTTTTTATCTCTGACGATCTAATTGAGTTTTGATCGCCAAGTTGCCGCTTTTCGAGTGATCTCATTGATATCGACAGTGAGTAGTTCCCTATTCTTCAACAGGCGGTTGCCCTGAACCCAAACATCGGAAACTTGATGCCGACTTGCCGAATAGACCAAGTCAGAAACGGGGTTGAATAGCGGTTGTGTTTCGATATCAGAAAGTCTAATGGCAACCACATCACAACTTTTTCCGGGCTGAAGAGAACCGATGTCTTGCTCAAGACCCAACGCACGAGCGCCATTCAGCGTTGCCATTCTAAGGGCGGTGTGGGCGGGAATGGCATTCGCGCGGCCTGACAAGGCTTTTGCAAGTAGTGCGGTCATGCGCATCTCGCCCATGAGATCCAAATCATTGTTACTGGCAGCACCGTCTGTACCGATAGCAATGTTAACGCCCCGCTCGTCCAAGGCCGCGACGGGACAAAAACCGCTCGCCAGCTTCAAATTGGATTCTGGACAATGTACAACGTGTGTCCCTGTCTCAGCGACGAGATCCATTTCTTCGTCGGTGAGTTGTGTCATGTGAACCGCCATGAAGTGGGGGCCCAGTAGATCAAGCTGTTGCATTCTGCGAATAGGGCTCATGCCATAGCGCATGCGGGATTCCTTGATTTCCTCACGGGTCTCATGGAGGTGCATATGGATAGAGCAGTCTAACTCGGCGGATAGCGTCCGGATTCGGATGAGTGACTCATCGGAGACGGTGTAGGGTGCATGCGGTGCGAAAGCGAGCGATATTAAAGGATCGTTGAGGAGCTCTTCACGCAAGGCCAGTCCTTTTTCAAAGTATTCATCAGGCGTTTCAGCCCACGGCGTCGCAAAATCTACAACGATCATGCCTAGGTGGGCGCGAATCCCGACCCTTCGGGCTACTTGGGCCGTAACTTCAGGGAAAAAATACATGTCATTGAAGCAGGTAATCCCACCTCTGAGCATTTCAGCAATCGCGAGTTCGGTACCATCTCGAACGAAACGCTCACCCATCCAGCGTGATTCCAGCGGCCAAATATGTTTTTGCAACCACTCCATCAGCGGAAGGTCGTCTGCAATTCCGCGAAGCAGGGACATCGCCGAGTGGGTGTGTGCATTGATGAAGCCGGGGACTAGGACATGTTCGGAAAATCGCTCGAGCGGCGTTCCTGAGTAACACTCAACTGCGTCATCTTCAGGCAGAATGTCCAAGATGCGCCCATGATTTCCAATGGCGATTGCGTGGTTCTCCAATACCACCCCCTCGGGCTCTACGGGGACGATCCACCGGGCAGAAATCAGAGATTCGATATGCGGCATAGATAACCTAGTATTTTAGTAAACTTTATCATATCGAAGCATGTCCCGCACGCGGGAGTAAATCGACAGAATGGAATTTTAGCCGATGTGCTTGGAACATCGGTGAGATCTTTGTAGGGGAAATGGATTGGTTAATCATTTAACGGCATCGTCTCGGATCCTGTCTGTTCAGGCACCGGTTATCCCAGAGGTGGCGGCGTGGATCAGAAACGTTCCAGATACGATTTCTTTGGGTCAGGGCGTGGTGTTTTATGGCCCCCCTGCTTCAGCGCTCGAGGCGGCTACAGCATTCTCCTCGGATCCCCATGCGGGTCATTGTTATGGTGCGGTGGGTGGGGAGCCAGAGCTTCTTTCTACCATCGAAGAAAAGCTTTTAAGAGAGAACGGCATCCCTATTGGCGAGGACACGACTGTCGTGGTTACGGCGGGATCCAATATGGCCTTTACTCATGTTCTGATGGCTATCTTAGAGCCAGGGGACGAGGTCATCCTTCCACTGCCCTACTATTTTAATCATGAGATGGCCATCCGCATGCTGGGTGGCGTTCCTGTCTCGGTTCCATGCAGATCTGATAACCAGTTGGACCTTGATCGGATTCGCTCCGCTATCACGGGCAGAACACGAGCGGTGGTCACCGTTTCACCCAATAACCCTAGTGGGGTCGTCTATCGTGAACAGGATCTGAGGGCGCTTAATGCGATGTGTGGTCAATTGGGCATTTTTCATATTGCTGATGAAGCTTATGAATATTTTACCTATGATGGCCATGAACATTTTTCACCTGCCGCGATACCCGGGTCACAAGGACATACGCTCTCGCTTTTCTCTCTATCTAAGTCTTTCGGCTTCGCGGGATGGCGAATGGGGTATATGGTGATCCCTCAGTTTCTCAAAGCTTCAATGATCAAGATTCAGGATACGCACCTTATCTGCCCGCCTTTGGTATCACAGCGGGCGGCAACAGCTGCAATGCGGGAAGGGAAACGGTACAGCAGACCTTTTGTCTCTCAACTTGAAGAGGTGAGATCATTTGCGCTCGAGCGGTTAAAAGGGGTGCCCTGTCTAGCTAAAGCGCCCATTTCGGAAGGCGCATTTTATTTGTGGCTGAGTGTTGACTCCAAGCTCGATTCATTCGATTTTGCAAAGCAATTGGTTGAGCGGTTTCGGGTTGCCGTTATTCCGGGTGCCGCTTTTGGGGTCGATGAAGGCTGCACACTCCGAATAAGTTTTGGAGCGCTACAGTCGGAAATGGCCAAGAAAGGGGTAGATCGTCTGGCAGAAGGCATCGCCCATTTAGGGAACGGATACAGTAATACATGAGGGGGAGTGGTATGAGGCAGCATCGTTGGGTTAACTGGACATTTTGGGGTCTGCTGGTCTTGCTTGGGGCGGCAGCCTTGGGTGGAATAGCCCTTAGCCGTGGGGAATCAGTCAACAGTCTCTGGTTTGTCGTTGCTGCTTTCTGCATTTACACGCTGGGATATCGTTTTTATAGCGCATTCATTTCCACTAAGGTCCTGGTGTTGGACTCAAAAAGAGCAACGCCCTCGGAGCGATTGAATGATGGGCATGATTTTGTTCCAACTCATCGATGGTTGGTTTTCGGTCATCACTTTGCAGCCATCGCTGGACCGGGTCCGCTCATTGGCCCCACGCTAGCCGCACAGTTCGGCTATCTTCCGGGGACGCTGTGGATCCTGATCGGAGCAGTCTTTGGGGGTTGCGTTCAAGATTTTGTGATTCTGTTTTGTTCCGTCAGAAGAAATGGGCGTTCATTGGGTCAGATGGCCCGAGACGAATTGGGGCCTCTTGGAGGGAGCGCCGCAACAGCGGGCGTTATGTCAATCATGATCATCTTGATTGCTGTCCTCGGTCTGGTGGTGGTCAATGCCATGAAACATAGTCCATGGGCGACTTCCACGGTTGCGGCCACCATCCCGATCGCGATGCTGGTAGGCGCCTACCAGCAGTGGTTGCGCCCTGGTCGTATTATTGAATCAACGGTTCTGGGTGTCTTGCTTCTATTCTTAGCGGTTTGGGGCGGAAGTTGGGTCGAGGCTCAGCCAGGTTTAAGGGCATGGTTCGATTTTGGTGGTGAGTCACTTGCCATCATGGTCATGATCTACGGATTTACAGCTGCAGTCCTCCCCGTCTGGTTACTATTGGCGCCCCGGGACTATCTGTCGACTTTCATGAAGCTCGGCACGATTTTCGCCTTGGCCGTTGCCATATTGCTCCTCCATCCGGAAGTCAAAATGCCTGCATTAACCCGATTTATCGATGGGTCAGGACCTATTTTTGGGGGGACGCTCTTTCCTTTTGTATTTATCACTATCGCTTGTGGCGCAATCTCAGGCTTTCATGCGCTGATTGCTTCAGGTACCACCCCAAAACTGCTCTCCAGTGAAGCGGATATTCGTTTGGTGGGCTATGGGGCCATGATGATGGAATCCTTTGTTGCCATCATGGCGATGGTCGCGGCATGCGTGCTTGATCCCGGGGTATATTTTGCGATTAACAGTCCTGCAGGTGTGGTGGGTAAAGAGGCGGCAGAGGCGGTGATGAAGATCCAATCTTGGGGATTTCCGGTGACGGTCGATCAGATGAACCAATTGGCCCATGAAATGGGCGAGTCCACCCTTTTTGCGAGGACAGGGGGTGCCCCATCACTTGCGGTCGGGATGGCTTCACTTTTTGCTTCCGCATTTGGGCAGAGCCTTTTGGCGCTCTGGTATCACTTTGCGATTATGTTTGAGGCATTGTTTATTCTCACTACCTTGGATGCAGGGACTCGCGTAGCTCGTTTCATGTTTCAGGATATTTTGGGGGAGTGGGTTCCGCGTTTGAAAGATACGGCTTGGTATCCGGGAGTTCTCATAACCAGTTTCATGGTGGTGTCTTCTTGGGGATACCTCTTGTACAACGGCGTCATCGATCCTCTGGGCGGGATCAATAGTCTTTGGCCTCTTTTTGGCATTGCTAATCAAATGCTTGCGGGCATTGCGCTTTCTGTTGGAACTATCATTTTGCTTAAAACGAGGGGCCTTAAGAAGGCCCTCATTACCTTCATCCCCATGTTGTGGCTGCTGACAGTGACCACTTCTGCTGCAGTTCAGAAGTTATTTCATCCGGAGCCGAGGATCGGCTTTCTTGCGCATGCAAATGAACTCAAGCTCAAGCTAAGCTCGGGGGGGCTGCCCTTGGATATCGCGAAAAAAGCGCCGCAATTATTATTTAATGACTACCTCGATGCAGGGTTAACGTTGTTTTTCTTGGTGATCTCCTGGTTGTTGGTTTTTGATACGGTGAGATTGGGTTACCGAATCATTAAGGGGAAGACGTTTCCTCCCTCTACCGAAGCAGGGTTTGTACGCTCGCGGTTGGTGTGATGATTGGGTTTCGATTCAGGGTTGGATGATCTGTTTGAGATAGAATGGTCCCCTTTTTGGCCGAATTGAAAGCTGATTGTTATGACTAATTCCACTGCTACTTGGCTCGTTCCCGAATGGGCAAAACAGTCGGCCGTTTTTCTAGCCTGGCCCTATGCGGAGGGTGATTTCAGTCCTTGGCTAGAAGCGGTTGAAGCGGCCTACCTTGAAATTGTGTATCAAATCCAATTGAGAGAGCGGGTATGGGTCGCGGTCCATAGCCACGACTTGAAAGCATCGATTGAAGGTCGATTGATAGCGCGCGGCGTTGTCTTGGAAAAAAGGGTTGTTTTGATCGTGATGCCCTACAACGATGTTTGGGTTAGAGATTCTGCGCCTCTAACGGTCAAAGGGACTATGGGGCATCGACTACTGAACTTTAGGTTCAACGGATGGGGTGGTAAATATGATTATGCCCAAGACGCGAAGTTAGCCGGACGGCTCTATGACACGGGTCTCCTGGGCGCAACACCGATCGATGAGATTGATTTTGTCCTAGAGGGGGGGAGTGTCGAGTCGGATGGGCTTGGTAGCATTATGACGACCAGTCGCTGTCTCCTGAATCCTAACCGGAATCCTTCTTACCATAAGAAGGAGATCGAGGCGATTTTAAAAATGCACCTTGGATCCACGCAAATTCTCTGGTTGGATCATGGCCATGCGGAAGGCGATGATACGGATGCGCACATTGATACCCTGGCAAGGTTTTGTTCAGACCGTGTCATTGCCTATACGGCTTGCATAGATTCCCAAGACCCCCTGTTTGAGGAATTTAAACGCATGGAGGACCAATTGGAGAAGTTCCGTCGTCCAGATGGGGGAGCCTACGATCTGGTCCCATTGCCGATGCCAAAACCTATTTTGAGCGAGGATGGAAAACGCTTGCCAGCGACCTATGCCAATTTTCTAATCATTAACGGGGCGGTATTGGTGCCCATCTATGGTGATCCTCAAGATGATGTCGCCCTGCATCGTCTGCAACAAGTCTTCCAAGGGCGCGAAATAGTGCCAATCGACTGTGTTCCTCTCATTCGCCAGTACGGAAGCCTACATTGCATGACCATGCAGTTCCCTGAGGAAATAGGAGGGTTTTGATTTATGACACGTAGAACGCTTAAGGTCGCCTGGGTGCAGCAACCTTGTTTTTTTGATAAACCCGAGACCAGCCTCAGTGCCTCTATCGAGGATATCAGGAAGGCCGCTACGCTTGGTGCTGAGTTGGTTGTCCTGCCTGAGTTACATGTGGGGCCCTATTTTTGCCAAACTGAGTCCACGGTTGAATTTGAGCGGGCCGAAACCATTCCGGGTCCCAGTACGGCATGCCTGAGTGCCATAGCCAAGGAACTGGGTATCGTCCTCGTAGCATCGCTCTTTGAAAAAAGGGCGCCGGGTCTTTATCACAATACGGCGGTCGTTTTTGAACGCGACGGTTCCATAGCAGGCACCTATAGGAAAATGCACATCCCTGACGACCCGGGCTACTACGAGAAATTTTATTTCACCCCCGGAGATCTAGGATTTAACCCGATCAGCACTTCGGTAGGTCAGTTGGGTGTCCTGGTGTGTTGGGATCAATGGTATCCGGAAGCCGCGCGTCTCATGGCGCTCGCCGGTGCGGATCTACTGATCTATCCCACAGCGATCGGATGGAATCCTGAGGATACTGAGGAAGAGCAGCAGCGACAGTTGGAGGCGTGGGTGACCGTGCAAAGAGGGCACGCAGTCGCCAATGGTCTTCCAGTGATTGCCTGTAACCGAATAGGTTTTGAGCCAGATCCGAGTGGTGTAACCGCTGGTATTTCGTTTTGGGGCAATAGCTTTGCTGCGGGTCCTCAGGGTGAGTTTCTTTTGCGGGCCAATCAGCACCAACATGAAGTACTGACCTTTGACTTCGATCTAAAGAGATCGGAGGACGTCAGGCGCATTTGGCCATTCTTAAGAGACAGACGGATCGACGCCTATTCAAACCTGACCCGGCGTTTCATCGATTGAAATATCATTGAGAATGGGTGATTAGAATTCCTCGCGTATTTATAGCTCCTTTAGCCGACGATGAAGTCATCTGAAACTGGCCCGGTTCACTCTGTGCTCAAGCCTCCCTCTGGGGGTGGGCAGTATGAAAATTCAGTTTGGACAGGCCTTCATGGCTGTGCGGATGCTCTTGCAATCGCAGAGGCTTTCAAGGCCGATGATCGATTCTATCTCGTCGTCACAGAGGATACCCATGCTGCGCTTCGGTTGGAGCATGAGATTGGATTTTTTCTCGGCAATCAGGGGTCTGTTCTTCATTTTCCGGATTGGGAGACCCTGCCCTACGATTCGTTCTCTCCGCTGCCGGAAATAGTCTCAGAGCGTCTCAGAACGCTCGTTGAGCTCTCGTCCATACGAAAGGGAATTTTATTGACCCCGGTCTCAACGCTTATGCAGCGGCTAGGGCCAAGGACTCACATCCACGGGCGGACCTTTTGCTTGAAAAAAGGAGGGCGTTTACAACTGCAAGAAATGCGGAATCGTCTGGAGTCTGTGGGTTACCATTGCGTCCAGCAGGTGCTCCAGCATGGAGAGTTCGCAGTCAGGGGTTCTATTCTCGATCTCTTTCCCATGGGATCTACGGTTCCTTATCGTGTGGAGCTGTTTGATGAAGAAATAGAGTCCATTCGTGTTTTTGACCCTGAAACACAGAAGTCGGATGGTCTCATTGAGTCTGTCAATCTGTTCCCCGCGCGGGAATTTCCATTTGATGAAGCGGCAATCAAACATTTCAGACAGCGGTTTCGCGAGAGCTTTCCTGAGTCTTCTTCAAAGAATATTGTTTATCAGGAAATTAGCAAAGGGATTGCCGTTGCAGGTATAGAGTATTACTTGCCGCTCTTTGTTGACTCGACCGAGTCGCTTTTTGACTATCTACCCAAGGCAACCCGAATCTTCTTGCACGGATCCATTGGTGAAGCGGCAGATCGATTTTCAGCCGATACGCGGTGTCGCTATGAGCAGCGTCTCAATCACCTAGATCGACCCCCACTGCCGGTCGAGCAACTGTTTCTTTCAAAAGATGAGTGGAGTAAATCGATAGAGGGTTACGGAAGAGTCAGTATTTGCTGTTCCCCGGATCATTCGGGTTCAGGCGTTTGTTTTGCTTCCATGAATCTGCCAGATCTTGCCGTTGATGCAAAGCAGCGGGAAGCCTACGGTGCGCTGAGTGCCTTTCTGGAGCAGTTTGAAGGACGTGCTCTCCTGGTGGCCGAAACCGCAGGTCACCGTGAGGCTTTACTCGAGGGGTTGGGTCGGTCGGGTATTCGCCCGCGGGTGTTGGAGGATTGGTCCTCCTTTCGGGCATCATCCGATCCGCTCTGTCTGGTCGTGGCGCCCATGGATCATGGCCTCTGGTTAACGGACGCACGGTGGGTGATCATTACTGAGACCCAACTCTCTGGGGAGCGAGTTCAGCAGAGAAGGCGACGTAAAACGGCCTCAAGTCAAAGAATCGACCAGGTACTTAAGAATTTAGAAGAGTTGGAGATGGGCGCTCCAGTTGTCCATCAAGATCATGGTGTGGGGCGTTACCGAGGTCTAACTCGGCTTGAGGTTGGCGGCATTGAGACCGAGTTTCTGACCTTGGAGTATGCCAATGCCGATACGCTCTATGTTCCGGTTGCATCCCTTCACCTGATTGGGCGCTATAGCGGCGCCGGTGCGGACACCGCCCCTTTGCATCGTCTGGGTGGAGAGCAGTGGCAGAAGGCCAAGAGAAAAGCGCTGGAGCGAGTGAGAGATGTGGCCGCCGAATTGCTGGATATTTATGCCAAGCGTGCCGCAAGGGGTGGCCGAGGGCTGGAGATTCCTGGGGTCGAGTACTACCAGTTTGCAGCGGGATTTCCCTTCGAGGAAACGCCTGATCAAGAATCAGCAATTCAACAGGTTCTCGAGGATTTGACTTCATCAGAACCCATGGATCGGGTGGTTTGTGGAGATGTTGGTTTTGGTAAAACCGAGGTGGCCATGCGCGCTGCTTTCTTGGCCGTCCAGAATGGATGCCAAGTCGCTGTTCTGGTACCGACAACGTTACTTGCACAACAGCATTTTCAGAATTTTAGAGATCGTTATGCGGATTGGCCTATCCAGATCGAGTCCCTGTCTCGGTTTGTGGGAAAAAAACAGCAGGAACGAGTGATTTCGGATCTTGCGGATGGACGGGTCGACATTATCATTGGCACTCATAAACTCTTGCAAAAAGAGGTGGTTTTTAAGCGATTGGGCTTGGTCATTGTTGATGAGGAGCAACGGTTTGGGGTCTCTCAGAAAGAGCACTTCAAGAAACTCAGAAGCGAGATCGACTTCCTGACGCTTACGGCTACCCCCATCCCCCGTACCCTGAACATGGCCATGTCCGGTCTTCGGGACATATCGATTATTGCAACTCCACCGCCGAATCGGCACGCTATCAAAACCTTTATTTGTCAGTGGGATGGCGCGCTCATAGAGGAGGCGATTCTCCGCGAAATAAAGCGGGGTGGGCAGGTCTATTTTCTCCATAACAAGATTGAAACGATGGAGAAAATGGCGCGTGAGCTCGAGTCTCTAGTGCCCATGGCCTCCATTGGTATCGCGCATGGACAGATGCCAGAGCGAGAGCTCGAAGCCATCATGCGTGACTTCTATCACCAACGCTTTAATCTTCTTTTATGTACCACGATAATTGAAAGTGGTATCGATATACCGACCGCCAACACCATCATTATCAATCGGGCTGATCAGCTCGGGCTTTCGCAGCTACACCAGATTCGCGGCCGCGTCGGAAGATCGCATCACCGTGCTTACGCCTATCTGGTCACGCCGCCTGAAAGTCTCATTACCTCGGATGCTAAAAAAAGGCTTGAAGCCATTCAGGCGTCGGGAGAGTTGGGGGCGGGCTTCATGTTGTCCTCCCATGATCTTGAGATCAGGGGGGCGGGAGAATTGTTGGGCGATGAGCAAAGCGGACAAATTCAAGAAATTGGTTTGACGCTATACACCGAGTTACTTGAAAAGGCCGTTAAGGCGCAGCGTTCGGGTCAGCCCCTGGATATCGACGCGCTACCGCAGGATGTTGGAGCGGAGGTGGATCTTCAGTGTCCTGCCCTGATCCCGGACGCTTATATTCCTGACGTTCATTCGCGTCTGGTGATTTACAAGCGAATCGCTAATGCCCAGAGTGATGAAGATCTTTGGTCGCTCCAGGTAGAATTGATTGACCGTTTTGGATTGTTGCCTGATCAGACCAAGACACTTTTTGCTGTGACTCGGCTTAAACTGAAGTCCGCTGTCCTAGGAGTAAAAAGAATCGAAGCCGGTCCGGAAGGAGGACGGTTGTTATTCCATCCCAACCCATCCGTGGATCCGATTCAGATCATTGGCCTCATTCAGCAGCCAGGTCGAATGTATCGTCTTGATGGGCCAGATAAATTGAGGTTTGTAGTGAAGCTGGATTCCTCGGTGCAGCGGGTTGAATTCCTTGAAAAACTTCTAGATCAGCTGGGTGAACCGGTCTAGTTTCAGCGGGGTTCTGGTCGCGCAGCTTGAATCAAAGGATGGGTTCGAGGATAATCGCTTATCGCGTCAGGCATAAAGCCTGATGTCCTCGTCAGAGTTCAATGGCGAGTCGCGTTGGTCCCCTCGCAATGATACGCTGCGAACCCCGCCAGGCCCGGAAGGGAGCAACGGTAGCACCGGACTCGTGTGCCGGGGTGTGGCTGACGTGATTCGTCTCCCTTCTTATGAAGTCTTACATGCACTGGTGTCAACATGGCCTACGTAGCATTGGCTCGCAAATGGCGCCCTAAACGATTTGATGAGATCGTGGGTCAGGAGCATGTGGTCAGGACCCTGACTCATGCGCTTGAACACGATCGATTGCATCACGCTTACCTATTTACCGGTACGCGCGGGGTTGGAAAGACAACGGTGGCCAGGATTTTAGCCAAGGCCATGAATTGTGAAGATCGGCAAAAGGCAGAACCTTGTGGTATCTGTGCGAGTTGCAAGGATCTTGATTCGGGTCGTCTTGTTGATCTAATAGAAGTCGATGCAGCCTCCAAAACAAAGGTGGAGGACACTCGGGAATTACTTGAAAACATTCTCTATGCGCCCAGCTTGGGTCGCTTCAAGATCTACTTGATCGACGAAGTGCACATGCTTTCTTCGCACAGCTTCAATGCCTTATTGAAGACGCTCGAAGAGCCTCCCCACCATGTCAAATTTCTACTTGCAACCACTGATCCCCAAAAGATTCCAGTAACGGTATTGTCGCGTTGCCTTCAATTCAACTTGAAGCGGCTAACGCCACTTCAAATCGCAGAGCAAATGGCAAAAATCCTCAATCGGGAGGGGCTCGAGTTTGAAATGTCAGGTGTTCGATCGCTTGCGCGCGCCGCGGATGGTTCTCTGCGTGATGGATTGAGCCTCATGGATCAGGCGATCGCGCATGGTGCTGGAGTTTTAAGTGAGGCAATGGTAGACAGCATGTTGGGCACTCTGCCGCGTGAGCCCTTGTATCTGCTCCTCCAGTCGCTGGCTCGTGGAGACGCAAAAGAAGTTGTCCATTGCCTTCAAACACTGGAAAGTCATTCGCCCGATTATCGGGATGTTCTTCAGCACCTACTCGTTATCCTGCACCACGTCGCTCTCGCGCAGTGGGCTCCTGAGGCATTAAAGGCAGAAGATGACGGTGAGGACATTCTATGGCTTGCCAAAGCGCTGAGTGCAGACGAGGTCCACCTTTTTTATCAAATCGGACTGATTGGCCAGCGCGATCTACCACTTGCACCTGATCCTCGATCGGGGTTTGAGATGGTGGTGCTGAGAATGTTGAGTTTTATGCCAGAACCCACTGTTTCGGCAGGACAAGTTGAAAAGCCAAAGAGTTCGATGCCTCAACCCGAATTGGCTCCAGTTACCCGAATGGAGCCGGCGTTGCATCAAGATTCAAGCGTCTCAAGGCCTGGATCATCACAATCCAGTCTCAAGACATCCGAGGACAAGCATACCCGTAAAGTACCTCAGCCCGAGCAATGGCCTCAATTCATTGAGCGAATGGGATTGACGGCCATGACCCGTGAGTTGGCCAATAACTGCATTCTGGTCAGTTTTCTGGATGGCGTGTGTGTGCTCAATTTGAGTGCGCGATTGGGGCATCTCAGGACGCCGAGAGTCGAAAGCGCGCTGAAGCGAGCTTTGGATGATGCTTTGGGTCAAGAAATCAGGCTGACGATCCATCTGACCGACGGCGAGGGTGAGGGGGAGACCCCGGCGCATCAAAAAATAAAGCGGGATGAAAACCGACAGCAACAGGCCGAGGATTCGATCCGGAATGACCCTAATGTTCAGACGCTCATCGAATTATTTGATGCGCAGGTGTTGCCCGGAACCATCAAACCCCACTAATTAAGACTTCAGTATTACCAAGGATCAAACCATGAAAAACCCTCTGGCGGGCCTGATGCAGCAGGCTCAAAGAATGCAGGAAAATCTTCAATCGATTCAGGAGGAGTTAGCGTCTTCTGAGGTCCATGGGGAGTCTGGGGGAGGGCTAGTGAAAGTCAAAATGACTGGAAAAAGGCAGGTTGTAAACCTGCAGATTGACCCCAGCTTAAAAGAGGGGGAGATCGACCTATTAGAGGACCTGGTGGCTGCAGCTTTCAATGATGCGGTAAATAAAGTGCGTGTTCTCAAGGAAGAAAAGATGAAGGCGTTAACGGGTGGCGTTGATCTTCCGATGGGTTTGAAACTTCCATTCTAGGAGGGCATATGCAGCGTGAAGGTGCGCTTGATGCATTGATTCGGGCACTCAGGTGTCTTCCCGGTGTTGGGCCAAAGAGTGCGCAAAGGATGTGTTTCCATCTTCTTGAAAGAGATCAGGAAGGAGCCAGACGCTTGGCCTCAGCCCTAACCCTTGCACTAGACACTATTCGTGAATGTGAGCGCTGCAGGACTTTGACGGAGAGTTCCGTATGCTGGATCTGTGAAAATCCACGTCGTGACAACGGCGTGTTATGTGTTGTGGAATCGCCCTCGGAGGTCTCAGCTATCGAGCAGTCCACCGGTTTCAAGGGGCTTTATTTTGTGCTTCATGGGCGACTTTCGCCCTTGGATGGGATTGGACCTCTCGAGCTCAAGCTCAATCTTTTGGAAACCCGTTTCGCTACTGGCGAAATCAAAGAGGTCATTCTCGCGACCAACACGACCGTTGAGGGGGAAGCGACAGCATTCTATATTCACGAGATGGCGCATCGGTTCGGTATCAAAACCAGTCGATTAGCTTATGGCATGCCGCTCGGTGGTGAATTGGAATACGTGGATGGTGCAACGCTTTCACATGCCTTTAATGGGCGGCGAATGTTCTGGTCATCCAGTGATGATGGCTAAGCGATCTTGATTTTTAGGAAAAATAAACGGTGAGTGATTGTATTTTCTGCAAGATGGTTTCCGGAGAAATCCATCCGGATATGGTCTATGAAGATGAGTGGGTTATTGCGTTTCGGGACATTCATCCCAAGGCGAGGGTTCATGTGTTGGTGATTCCAAGACAGCACATTGCGACTTTGAATGATCTTCCTCAAGATCCATCGCTCGCGTCGGCCTTACTCGGTGCTGTGCGGAAGGTTGCACAGTTGGAGGGATTGTCAGAGGGCTATCGCACCGTAGTCAATTGCGGAAAGGACGGTGGACAGGAAGTTTTCCACCTTCATTTCCATGTGCTGGGTGGCCGCTCGTTTGCTTGGCCACCCGGCTAGTGGTCCCAGCACTAAGGCGCTGGGTTAAAGTCGACGGCAAGCGTTGTCCAGTTTTCGGGTTTGTCCTCTTGGTCGTTGTTCAATTTCACAGTACAAGCGTACAGTTTTGTGACTGAGCCCTTTTCGGCATCACTGATCTTGACGCTGGAACGGATGAGATATTGACGGTTGCCTAAAGCCCAGGCTTCATAACTGTCATCAGAAAACTGAGCCTGCTTCGCGAGTTCATCTTGTTGCTTAACGGCATTTTCGCACTGACGCATGGCGAAGTTGCTTCTGGAGGTTTTGCCCTCAATTTTTCCAAGAGGTTCGTTCTCTTCTACGGGTTTCTCAAAGAAGAGGTCGGACTTAACGACTGCCATAACCACCGGCATAATGGCTTTTTCCTGCAACATGTAAAGCGCACCAATGAAAAGGACCAGATAGATCAGGGAGAACCGGCTACGTACCATTTTATTGATCAAATTTTTCATCTTTATATGCCTAGTTGAATTTACAGGTCTAAAACATTATTTATTCTGTGGAAAATCAATTTTCCGACATGGCGTAAGGAATGTACACTCCTCGAGAGTCAAACCCACATATCATGTAGACCATAGTTTTGGTTTTTGGTTTCCAAGGCTAGGCTAAACCTTGGTGTCGAAAGACTTCTGTGTCAGATTGGTGAAGTATGTTGAGCGATCAGAAGAAGCTGGTGGTGGCAATTTCCTCCAGAGCCTTGTTCAATTTGGATGAGACCCATCGCATCTATGAAGAGCAGGGTCGTGATGCCTTTTGCAATTATCAGGTAGAGCACGAGGATGAGCCTTTGGATCCGGGTGTCGCCTTCCCTCTGGTTAAAAAGCTACTGGCGCTGAACGTCAATCTTCCGGAGCCGATTGTCGAGGTCATTCTGCTTTCCAGGAACAGCGCTGATACGGGTCTCCGAGTTTTTAATTCGATCCAACAGCACGGGCTCTCGATCGCAAGGGCCGCTTTTACGGGTGGCCAGTCACCCTTTAGCTATATTGCTCCCTTTGGTGCAGATCTCTTTCTTTCCTCGAATGCGGAAGATGTTCAAGTCGCCCTAGCTTCTGGGCATGCGGCGGCTACATTGATTGACTCGCATCAGGTGCGTTCAGAGTCCTCCGTGCTGCGTATTGCCTTTGATGGAGATGCCGTCCTCTTTTCTGACGAATCTGAGAGGATTTATCAGGAGCAGGGGCTTGCTGCCTTTACGGAAAATGAAATGCTCGCCGCTAAAAGGCCTTTAGATGGGGGCCCCTTTAAGTCTTTTCTTGCCGCCCTCCACCATATTCAGTCCCTCTTTCCCGCTGAGGAATCCCCCATTCGAACCGCATTGGTGACCGCACGTGCTGCACCCGCACACGAGCGCGTCGTGCGAACGCTAAGAGCTTGGAATATTCGCATTGATGAGGCTCTTTTTTTGGGGGGGAGGCCCAAAGGCCCATTTCTCAAGGCCTTCGGGGCTGACATTTTTTTTGACGATCAGAAGGTGCATTGCGAATCGGCAAGTCAGCATGTTGCAACGGGCCATGTGCCTCACGGCATCACTAACCTCGAGAAAAAGGTTTGAAAAGGGCTGCTGTTTATTTCTATCTAGCCGGCTTATTTAAACGCCATCCGTACGTTTGACTGCTGAAACGTTGTGCACCTCACTGATTCGGGTTACGGCCAGAGTCACTTGAGCGAGGTTATCGACTTCGATTTCAATTTTCATATCCACCATGCGGCTAATCGGATCTGTTTGGCTTTGGGTGCTCAGAATATTCACATGCCCCTGAGTAAGGACGTGGTAAATATCTTTGAGTAAGCCTTTTCGATCTTGTGCCGTAATTCCCAGTGTAGCCTTGAAAACATCAGGCTCATGCCCCCACGACACTTTGAGGATACGATCTCTTTTATCTTCGCTGAGTTTTTCAATATTGCTGCAATCATGGCGATGAATGGCAATTCCTCTTCCTAAGGTGGCATAACCTACGATGCGATCTCCAGGTGTAGGTTCACAGCACCGAGCAAAATGCGTGACGAGACCGCCGACGCCCTCGATGAAAATTTCTTGATCAACCTCTGTCGCTGTCGCCCTTTTGTTGATGAGTCTTGGCGCAGTCGGAGTCAGTCGGGCCGAGACGTCTTGGGGCTTAAGGGCCTGAGTCAACTGCTGTGGGGATAGATCGCCACGACCGAGCGCCAACAGCACGTCCTCACCTCTAGGGAGATGGAAGACTCTTGAGAGTGCTTCGAGGTCAAGTTCACGTACGTTCTGCTTCTGGCGTTCCCGGTCGAGGATATGTTTGCCAGCTTTTAAGTGTTTTTCGTGATCTTGCTGCCTGAACCACGCTCGGATTTTATTCCTTGCGTGCGTGGTTTTGATATATCCAAGATGGGGATCAATCCAGCCTAAGCTGGGTCCTCCCTCCTTTGCCGTGAGGATTTCAACCCGCTCTCCCGATTTGAGGCTATAGGTCAGTGGAACCATGTGGCCATTCACTTTGGCGCCGCGGCAGCGATGGCCCACTTCGGTGTGAATGCCATAGGCAAAGTCCACAGGGGTAGAGCCCTTTCTCAAACGAATGACTTGTCCTTTTGGTGTCAGTACAAAGATGAGATCCTCGAAGAGTTCTGAGCGAAAACTGTCGAGAATTGTGCCCTCGGCTTCGGGACCTGCTTCCAGGAGTTGCCTGAGGGTGTTGACGTTTTTATCTAGAGCCTGATCTTGCCGGCTTCCTTCCTTATAACGCCAATGTGCAGCAACACCGTATTCGGCAAAACTGTGCATGTCTTGAGTGCGAATCTGAATTTCAACAGGTCTTCCCTCTTCACCTATGACGACGGTATGGAGTGACTGATAACCATTTGACTTCGGGTTTGCAATGTAATCATCAAATTCTTTAGGGATATGTAGCCAATCGCGATGCACGATTCCGAGGACGGCATAGCAAGTTGGGATATCCGATACGATGACTCGAACAGCCAGAAGGTCATAAAGTTCATCGAGCGGAACGTCTTTACGCTCCATTTTTCGATGGATGCTGTAAATGTGTTTGGGGCGACCAAATACTCGGGCCTGAATGCCCGTTTCTTCAAGTTTTCCCCTCAATTCCGTCATAAAGTGAAGAATGAAGCTCTCTCTTGCGGCACGATTGACGGAAAGTGCTTTGGCTAGCCGTTTATATTCTTCCGGTTCGAGATAGCGAAAAGAGAGGTCTTCCAATTCCCATTTCAATTGACCCACGCCTAGACGATTCGCCAGAGGGGTGAACAGGTCAAGCGTCTCCAAGGCGATGGCCTTACGTAAACTCTCATCCGGGTGATTTTTGAGGATACGCAATCGCTCCAGTCGGTAGGCCAATTTGATTAAAACGGCACGAACGTCATTAACAACGGCAAGCAGCATGCTGCGGAGGAGCTCTGCTTGATCGGGTTCTTTATTTTCGGCTTTGTGATATTCGTCAAAGGTATTGAGCCAGTTGACTTTGCTAACTAGATCGAGCGTCTCCGGACCAAATTTTAGATCCAGGTGATGTCCTATTTTGTTATCTCGAATGAAAGGGTCGCTCAGTAGTGCGGCCTGGATGGTTTGAGCATCGACTTTAAGGTGATGCACGATGAGGGCAACATCAACACCTCTTGGGCGCTCAATTGAATCGTGATCTCTAGCCTCTAGTGCCAGCTCGAGCGCCGCAGCGATTTTTTCCTGGTCACTGACGGGGTAACCTTGAGTCAGTTGGCCCAAAAGGTCTTTGCCAGAGTATTTCGCCTGATTGGCGTGATAGAGGGTATGCTTCATCTAAAGTATGGAGAGAGTCTTCAAGCGCCGTTAATCTGCGGATGTGTCACAGGATGATAGTAGCAAACTTGGGCCGGTTATACGGCGGACGGGGCTGGTCTGAAGCTTCGTTTTACAAAGGCCTCATGGTGCTGGAATCATTACCGTCAGTGTAGTTAAACTAACCTTTGCCCCAACCCTGTTCCCCGGAGTAAGCCATGTTCAAAAAGAAACCAAAATCCCCACCACTCAAGATCGTGGTCGTTGGGGGTGGTGCCG